>NZ_JBIVJB010000006.1:17755-40805 GCF_044750025.1 Pseudomonas sp. NPDC088885
GTTGGCCGCTGCTTCGGAGGCCAAGTAATGACTTACACCACCTATGAAATGATGACCGTCGCTGCGGCCCGTCGCCTGAAGAACGGCTCGGTGTGCTTCGTCGGTATCGGCCTGCCGTCGAAAGCCGCCAACCTCGCGCGCCTGACTTCGTCGCCGGACGTGGTGCTGATCTACGAATCGGGCCCGATTGGCGCCAAGCCGAGCGTGCTGCCGCTGTCCATCGGTGACGGCGAACTGGCGGAAACCGCCGACACCGTCGTCCCGACCGGTGAGATTTTTCGCTATTGGTTGCAGGGCGGACGCATCGACGTCGGTTTTCTCGGCGCCGCGCAGGTCGACCGTTTCGGCAACATCAACACCACCGTGGTCGGCGATTACTTCTCGCCGAAAGTGCGCCTGCCGGGTGCCGGTGGCGCGCCGGAAATTGCCGGTTCGGCAAAAAGCGTGTTGATCATCCTTAAACAGTCGGCGCGTTCATTTGTCGACAAGCTCGATTTCATCACCTCGGTCGGTCACGGCGAGGGCGGCGATTCGCGCAAACGTCTGGGCCTGCCGGGCGCCGGCCCGGTCGGGATCATCACCGACCTGTGCATCATGGAGCCGGAAGAGGGCACCCACGAATTCGTGGTCACCGCGCTGCACCCAGGCGTGACCCGCGAGCAAGTGGTCGCGGCCACCGGTTGGGCGATTCGTTTTGCCGACAGCGTTGAGACCACCGCGGAGCCGACCGACGTCGAACTGACCGCGCTGCGTGATCTCGAAGCACGCACCGCCGCGGCCCACGGCCAGGCACCGGGAGAAGCATGATGCGTGACGTTTATATCTGCGACGCGATTCGCACGCCGATCGGCCGTTTCGGCGGCGGACTGTCCGCCGTGCGCGCCGATGACCTGGCCGCCGTGCCGATCAAGGCCTTGATGGAACGCAATCCTTCGGTGGACTGGAACGCCATCGACGAAGTGTTCCTCGGTTGCGCCAACCAGGCTGGCGAAGACAACCGCAACGTTGCGCGCATGGCGCTGCTGTTGGCCGGCCTGCCGGAAACTGTGCCGGGCGTGACCCTCAATCGTCTGTGCGCTTCGGGCATGGACGCGATCGGCACGGCATTCCGCGCCATCGCCAGCGGCGAGATGGAGCTGGCGATTGCCGGTGGCGTCGAGTCGATGTCCCGCGCACCGTTCGTGATGGGCAAGGCTGATGCGGCGTTCTCGCGCAACATGAAACTGGAAGACACCACCATCGGCTGGCGTTTCATCAACCCGCTGATGAAGACGCAATACGGCGTCGACGCGATGCCGCAGACCGCTGACAACGTCGCCGACGACTATAAAGTCTCGCGCGCCGATCAGGACGCTTTCGCCCTGCGCAGTCAGCAACGCACCGCCGCCGCGCAGGCTGCAGGATTTTTCGCTGAAGAAATCGTCGAAGTGCGGATTGCCCACAAGAAGGGTGAAACCGTAGTCAGCCAGGATGAACATCCGCGCGCCGACACCACGATAGAAGCACTGACAAAATTGAAACCGGTCAATGGCCCGGACAAAACCGTTACCGCCGGCAATGCCTCCGGCGTCAACGACGGTGCCGCGGCGCTGATTCTCGCGTCCGCCGAAGCGGTGAAAAAACACGGTCTGACCGCCCGCGCCAAAGTGCTTGGCATGGCCAGCGCCGGCGTGGCGCCGCGCGTAATGGGCATCGGCCCGGTGCCGGCGGTGCGCAAATTGATCGAACGCCTCGGCGTAGCGGTCAGCGATTTCGACGTGATCGAGCTCAATGAAGCATTCGCCAGCCAAGGCTTGGCGGTGCTGCGTGAATTGGGTCTGGCGGATGATGCCGCGCAGGTCAACCCGAACGGTGGGGCGATTGCTCTCGGTCACCCGTTGGGCATGAGCGGTGCGCGTCTGGTGTTGACCGCACTGCATCAGTTGGAAAAGACCGGTGGCAAGAAAGGTCTGGCGACCATGTGCGTCGGTGTCGGCCAAGGTCTGGCTTTGGCCATCGAACGCGTCTGACGCAAGCCGTGACGAAAAAGAACAGAGGAAAGCGACATGTCTGACAAGCCTGGTTACCGTCGTCCGCAGGAAGGCACTCAGCCTGAGTACCTGCACCCGACCTATCAATCCACCAACCTGCGCTCGCCGTCGAAACCGTTGGTGTTTCTGCCGCATTCGCTGTCGGAAATCACCGGGCCGACCATCGGCGCCGAACGTGTTGGCGACACCGATAACGACCTGACCGCCCAGCACGAAGGCGAGCCGCAGGGCGAACGCATCATCATTCACGGCCGCGTGCTCGACGAAAACGGTCTGCCGGTGCCGGGGATTCTCGTGGAAATCTGGCAGGCCAACGCCGCTGGCCGCTATAACCACAAACGCGACGTGCATGTTGCGCCGCTGGATCCGAACTTCACCGGCACCGGCCGCACCGTGACCGACGCCGACGGCTGGTATCAGTTCCAGACCATCAAGCCCGGCGCCTATCCGTGGGGCAACCACCACAACGCCTGGCGCCCGGCGCACATTCACTTTTCGCTGTTCGGGCCGAGCATTCTTACGCGCCTGGTCACGCAGATGTACTTCCCGGGTGACCCGCTGCTGGCCTACGACCCGATCTACAACTGCGTGCCGGACACTTCGGCCAAGGAACGCCTGATCGCCAGTTTCGATCTGGAAAAAACCATTCCGTCCTACGCCCTCGGTTATCGCTGGGACATCGTGCTGCGCGGGCGTGAAGCCACGCCGATGGAGAAATAAGATGACGCTGACTGCGACCACGTCCCACACCGTCGGGCCGTATTACCACATCGGCCTGACCTGGCTGAACCGCGAAGACCTCACCGTCGAACAAACCCTTGGTGAGCGCGTGGCGATCACCGGGCAAGTGGTGGATGGGAATGGCGATGTCGTCAACGACGCCATGCTCGAAGTCTGGCAGGCGAATGCTGCCGGCAAGTACGACCACCCGGAAGACGAGCAGGACAAAGCGCTCGACCCGAATTTTGAAGGCTTTGGCCGGGTGCCGGTGGATGCTGAAGGGCGGTTTCGGTTCACCACGATCAAACCGGGCACGGTTGAAGGGCTGAAGGGCTCGACCCAGGCGCCGCATTTGGTGGTGCTGGTGTTTGCCCGTGGCTTGGTGAAGCATTTGCTGACGCGGATCTACTTTGAAGGTGAGCCGGCCAACGTTGATGATCCGTTGCTCGAATGTGTGCCGGCTGAACGCCGCGCGACCTTGCTGGCGAAGAAGGATGAATCGGGTGTTTACCAGTGGAATGTGATTTTGCAGGGCACTGATGCCGAGACGGTGTTCTTCGATTATTGAACACTCCATCGGTGGTCAGCGATCAACTGTGGCGAGGGGATTTATCCCCGTTCGAGTGCGAAGCGCTCGCAAATCAGATAAACGCGGTTTATCTGAAATAACGCGCTGAATGGTTTTGGGGCCGCTTCGCTGCCCAACGGGGATAAATCCCCTCGCCACAAAGGCTGGTCAAGAGCTGGGTGATGATCCAATGTGGAACGGGACTGTTGCAAAGTATGTCTAGACTCTCACTGTCCCTATCGAGTGAAAAACAATGACAACCACCACCTCTCATTACACCGGCGAAGAGCGCAGCAAGCGCATCTTTGCCATTGTCGGCGCCTCGTCCGGCAACCTTGTCGAATGGTTCGACTTCTACGTATACGCCTTTTGCGCGATCTATTTCGCTCCGGCGTTTTTCCCCTCCGATAACCCGACGGTGCAACTGGTCAACACGGCTGGCGTGTTCGCTGCCGGCTTCCTGATGCGTCCGATCGGTGGCTGGATTTTCGGCCGAATCGCTGACAAACACGGCCGCAAGAAATCCATGCTCATCTCGATTCTGATGATGTGCTTTGGCTCGCTGCTGATCGCTTGCCTGCCGACCTACAACAGCATTGGCGTCTGGGCGCCGATCCTGTTGCTGTTCGCGCGTCTGCTGCAAGGCCTGTCGGTCGGCGGTGAATACGGCGCCACCGCGACCTACATGAGCGAAGTTGCGCTCAAGGGCCAGCGCGGATTTTTCGCCTCGTTCCAGTACGTGACCCTGATTGGCGGGCAACTGCTGGCGGTGTCGCTGGTGGTGATCCTGCAACAGTTCCTCACCGAAGAAGACCTGCGTGCTTACGGCTGGCGTATCCCGTTTGTTGTGGGTGCAATTGCGGCGGTGATTTCGCTGTTCCTGCGTCGCTCGCTGAAAGAAACCACCAACAAGGAAACCCGCGAACACAAAGACGCCGGCAGCATCCGCGCGCTGTTCCGCGATCACAAAGCCGCGTTCATCACCGTGCTCGGCTACACCGCCGGTGGCTCGCTGATTTTCTACACCTTCACCACGTACATGCAGAAATACCTGGTGAACACCGCCGGCATGCACGCCAAGACCGCCAGCTACATCATGACCGGCGCGCTGTTCCTGTATATGTGCATGCAGCCGCTGTTCGGCATGCTCGCGGACAAGATCGGTCGACGTAATTCGATGCTCTGGTTCGGCGCGCTCGGCACGCTGTTCACCGTGCCGATTCTGTTGAGCCTGAAAAGCGTCAGCAGCCCGTTTCTGGCGTTTGTGTTGATCACCGTTGCGCTGGCGATCGTCAGTTTCTACACCTCGATCAGCGGCCTGGTGAAAGCCGAAATGTTCCCGCCGGAAGTCCGCGCCCTCGGCGTCGGTCTGGCCTACGCGGTGGCGAATGCGATCTTCGGTGGTTCGGCGGAATTCGTCGCGCTGAGCCTGAAGAACATCGGCATGGAAAACTCCTTCTACTGGTACGTGACGGCGATGATGGCGATCGCGTTCCTGTTCAGTCTGCGCTTGCCGAAACAAGCGGCGTATTTGCACCACGATCTCTAACCCGATGCGCGCGGGCCGTGATGGCCCGCGCCGGCAAGGATTTTTATGACTCAGCGACCGGGCAATCAATTGTTCGATGCCTACTTCACTGCCCACGATATGCGTGAGGTGTTCTGCGATCAGGGCCGGGTGCAGGCGATGCTCGACTTCGAAGCGGCGCTGGCTCGGGCCGAGGCGCGGGTCGGCTTGATTCCGTCCACTGCGGTGGCGCCGATTGCGGCGGCTTGCAACGCTGGTCTGTATGACTTCGCAGCACTGGGCGAGGCGATTGCCACGGCGGGTAATTCGGCGATTCCGCTGGTCAAGGCGTTGGGCAAACAGATTGCCGCGACCGATGCAGAAGCCGAGCGTTATGTGCATTTGGGCGCGACCAGTCAGGACGTGATGGATTCCGGGCTGGTGCTGCAATTGCGTCAGGCGCTGGAATTGATTGAAAGTGATCTGGCGCAATTGGCCGATTCGCTCGCCAGTCAGGCGCAACGTCATGCTACGACGCCGCTGGCCGGACGCACGTGGCTGCAACACGCGACGCCGGTCACCCTCGGCATGAAAATCGCCGGATGGCTGGGCGCCGTGACTCGCAGCCGTCAGCGTCTGCGCGAACTCAAACCGCGTCTGCTGGTGCTGCAATTTGGCGGCGCCTCGGGGACGCTCGCGGCGTTGGGTGAGCAGGCGATGCCGATTGCCGAAGCGCTGGCCGAAGAACTGCAACTGACCTTGCCGGAACAACCGTGGCATACCCAGCGCGATCGTGTGGTGGAGTTCGGCGCGGTGCTCGGTTTGATCGCCGGCAGCCTCGGCAAATTCGGCCGCGACATCAGCCTGTTGATGCAGACCGAAGCCGCTGAGGTTTTCGAGCCATCAGCGCCGGGCAAGGGCGGTTCGTCGACCATGCCGCACAAACGCAATCCGGTTGGCGCAGCGGTGTTGATCGGTGCGGCGACGCGTGTGCCGGGTCTGGTCTCGACGCTGTTCAGCGCGATGCCGCAGGAGCACGAACGCAGCCTCGGTTTGTGGCATGCCGAGTGGGAAACCTTGCCGGAGATCTGCTGCCTGGTTTCCGGTTCGCTGCAACAGGCGAAATTGCTCGCTGAGGGTCTGGAAGTCGACGCTGAGCGCATGGCGCGCAACCTCGAACTGACCCAAGGGCTGGTGCTCGCCGAAGCGGTGAGTATCGTCCTTGCGCAACGGGTCGGCCGCGACACCGCGCATCATCTGCTCGAACAATGCTGCAAGCGCGCGGTGGCCGAGCAGCGTCATTTGCGCGCCGTACTCGGTGACGAACCGCAAGTGACCGCCGAATTGAGCAGCGCTGAACTCGATCATCTTTTGAACCCCGCCCATTACCTCGGCCAGGCGAAAACCTGGGTCGAGCGTGCGGTGGCCGAACACAACGCATTGTCTGTCTGAAAGGAGAGGGCTGTGGCTTTCGTTCAACTCGCCGATGGCGAACTGCACTATCAAATAGAAGGCCCGGTCGATGCGCCGGTGCTGGTGCTGTCCAACTCGTTGGGCACTGATCTGCACATGTGGGACGCGCAGATGTCGGCGTTCACCGAGCATTTCCGCGTGCTGCGTTTCGACACCCGTGGTCACGGCAAATCACTGGTGACGCCGGGGCCGTACAGCATCGAGCAACTCGGTCACGACGTACTTGGTCTGCTGGATGCGCTGCACATCGATCGTGCGCATTTCTGCGGATTGTCGATGGGCGGGCTGATCGGGCAATGGCTGGGGATCAATGCCGGGCATCGTCTGCACAAACTGATCGTCTGCAACACGGCGGCAAAAATCGGCGATCCGACGGTGTGGAATCCGCGTATCGAAACCGTGCTGCGTGACGGCGCGGCAGCGATGGTTGCTCTGCGCGATGCATCGATTGCTCGCTGGTTTACCCCGGATTTTTCCGCTGCACATCCGGCCGCAGCCAAGCAGATTACCGACATGCTCGCGGCGACTTCGCCTGAAGGTTACGCGGCCAATTGCGCGGCGGTGCGTGATGCCGATTTCCGCGAGCAACTGGCTTCGATCAACGTGCCGTTGCTGGTGATTGCCGGCACCGAAGATGCAGTGACACCGCCGGCCGGTGGGCATTTCATTCAGGAGCATGTACGCGGTGCCGAGTACGCCGAGTTCTATGCGGCGCATTTGTCCAACGTGCAGGCCGGTGCTGATTTCAGTGATCGCGTATTGGCGTTTCTAAACGCCTGACAAGGGGATTTTCGTGGACGAGAAACAACGTTACGACGACGGCATGCAAGTGCGCCGCGCGGTGTTGGGCGATGCGCATGTCGATCGCAGCCTGACCACGCTGACCGAGTTCAACTCGGAATTTCAGGAGATGATCACCCGGCATGCCTGGGGCGATATCTGGACACGTCCGGGCTTGCCTCGGCACACGCGCAGTTTGATTACCATCGCCATGCTGATCGGCATGAACCGCGAAGGCGAACTGAAACTGCATTTGCGCGCGGCGGCTAATAATGGCGTGAGCCGCGGCGAGATCAAGGAAGTGATCATGCAGAGCGCGATTTACTGCGGGATTCCGGCGGCGAATGCGACGTTTCATTTGGCGGAATCGGTGTGGGATGAGCTAGGGGTTGAATCCCGGGAATAGTCGTTGACCGGGCTGACGCCTTCGCGAGCAAGCCCGCTCCCACATTTGGAATGCATTTCAAATGTGGGAGCGGGCTTGCTCGCGAAGGCGATAGTCGCCCGAATGAAGTCAAACCCAGGCAACAATAAATATCCGCTTGAACGCAAACAACGTATGCCCGTCCGCCTCCTGCGGATACTGCGCGTGCACCCGCATCAGATAGTGATATATAAACCGCGCCTGCTCCGCTGAATCCAGCGCCTGCATCACCGGCCGCAGCGCCGACACTTTCACCCAGTCATACACCGGCGATTTGCCGTCGACCACCTGCAACTGCTCGGTCTCCCAGATATCCAGCGACGTGGTCAACGGCGCCAGCAAACGGTAGTAATCCTCCAGCGCCAACAACGGCCGCGCCGCCATACGCTGGCGCAGTTCCGGCGTGCCCAATGGCGTACCGCCGACACCGCCGTCTTCGAGTGTTTCCAGCATCAGCCGATACCACAACGCATCGCGCCAGTCCGGCATATGCGCGGCCAGGCAGCCGCCGGCGTTGAGCTGGCCGAGCAGGCGCGGCAGCAGCGTTTCATGACCATCAATAAAGTGCAGCACGGCGGCGGCAAACAGCAGATCCGCCGGTTGTTCGGGCTGCCAGTCAAGCAAGTCGCACTGTTGCCATGAGGCGTTGATCGGCAAGCGGCGGGCCTCGTCGAGCATTTGCGCTGAACTGTCGATGCCCAGCAAGTGCGCCTGCGGCCAGCGCTCGGCCAACAACCGCGTGGCGATGCCGGTGCCGCAACCGAGGTCAACCATACGTTTGGGGTGGTGCAGGTCGACGCGGTCGAGCAATTCATTGACCGGGCGTTGCCTGAGGCGGGAAAACTGCTGGTACGCCTTGGCGTTCCAGTCAGGTGCTGCTTCTTTGAGTCGGGTGATCATGAGGTCGTCCTCTGGTGATCAACAGTGTCTTCCGATGACAGCCTGGCTCAAGTCTTTAGGGGACCAACATCAACAGATAACGGAAGTGGGAAGGGGCGTATACCTGAGTCCTTCAGGTTTTTTTACTCTACTCGACGCCCGGCAAAGTGCCATTAATCCAGACCAATGGCATAGCCCCCTGTAGGAGCTGCCGAAGGCTGCGATCTTTTGACGTTGTTTTCAAGATCAAAAGATCGCAGCCTTCGGCAGCTCCTACAGGGATCGCGGGGATCAGATCTAACGGTGTTTAGAGAAGGCTGATCGGGTAACTGACAATCAAACGATTCTCGTCGAATTCGTTATTGCTGAAATCCCGGCGCATGGTCGAGTTGCGCCATCTGACGTTGAGATCCTTGAGCGTGCCGCTCTGCACGGTGTAGCCCAGTTCCGATTCGCGGCCCCATTCCTTGCCGTCAGTGATGGTGCCGGTGTGTACGTTGTCGCCGCTGATGTAACGGTTCATCAGGGTCAGGCCGGGCACGCCCAACGCGGCGAAGTTGTAGTCGTGGCGCAGCTGCCACGAGCGTTCCTGCGCGTTGTCATAACTGGCGTTGTAACTGTCGTTGGCCAGCGTGCCGCCGCTGGTGCCGTTGACGCGCATCCATGCGCTGTCGCCGGTGAGTTTTTGCAGGCCGACGTAGAAAGTGTTGCCGCCGTATCGGGCCGAGAACATCCCCGACCAGGTCTTGTTGTCGAGATCGCCGGCGCGCGCGCTGCCGTCGTCCTTGCCGTAGAAGAAACCGAGGTTGGCGCCCAGCGTCCAGTCGCCCAGCGGTTGGCTGTGCGTCAGGTTGACGTATTGCTGGCTGTAGATGTCCTTGAGTTCAGCGTTCCACAAGCCGATCTGTGTGCGCTTGTCGTTGAACACATATTCGCCGCCCTGAAAGTTGAAACGATCCGAGGTGAACGCCGCTTTGCCGGTCAGCGACATGTCACTCATGCTGCTGTCGTCGCGCGGGCTATTGGCGCGGAACTGGCCGCCGTAGAGGGTCAGGCCGTCGATTTCTTTCGAGGTGATCTGGCCGCCACGAAAGGTTTGCGGCAGCGAGCGACCGTCGTCCGAACGCAGGATCGGCAGCACCGGCATCCATTCGCCGACCTTCACTTCGGTCTGGGAAAACTTCGCCTTGAACGCGACGTTGGTGCGGCCGAAGTTATCCGCCGGGCGACCGTCGTGATCCAGTGGCAACAACTGCGTGCCGCCCGTGCCTTTGCCGCCATCGAGTTTCAACGAATACAAACCCAGCACGTCCATGCCGAAGCCGACGGTGCCATGGGTGAAGCCGGATTTGGCGTCGAGGATGAAGTTCTGCGTCCACTCTTCAGCCTTGCCCTGCGCCTTGGTCGGGTTGGTGAAGTTGCGGTTGATGTAGAAGTTGCGCAGGTTGAGGTTGACCTTGGCCCCTTCAATAAACCCCGCTTCTTCAGCCGCGACGGGGAGGGCGGCACCCGCCAGGGCCAGGGCGATCAGGCCGCGAAATGCGTAGGGCGCAGGGGAGGTGGTCATAGCTGGGTCTCTCTTGTTTTTTTGAGGCAAACGAAATGCGCTGCGGCCGTTTTTGTGGCGCAGAAATGCGATGAGTTCAGGGGGCGGAGCGGCGGCGATCAGCCGGACGGAGCAGAGCGTGGGAGCATGTGGCGAACCTGTTGTTATTGGTTTTGTGGCTCGAATGGTGCGGGGGGCGGTGGTGGGGATTCAATCGGGAGAAGCGGGTTTTGGGCGATTATCGAACGCAAGATTGGGCCGGTTTTTTTTGGGTGAATGTGAGGGCCTCTTCGCGAGCAGGCCCGTTCCCACATTTGGAATGCGTTCCCCTGTGGGAGCGGGCTTGCTCGCGAAGGGGCCAGTTCAGGCAATACAACTTTATGGCAGGCAACAAAAAGCCCACCAATCGGTGGGCTTCTTGTGTTCAGCAGATGATCAGAACAATCTCATCTTCGGCGCTTCTTCTTTCACCGGCTCGTTCTTCGCGGTTTGCGAATTCCAGCCGCCACCCAAAGCCTTGTACAGGTTGACCGCACTGGTCAGCTGCGCGAGCCGGTCGGTGATCAGTGCTTGTTGCGCGCTGAACAACTGACGCTGGGCATCGAGGAAGGTCAGGTTGCTGTCGACACCGATGCGGTAACGACGCTCGGCCAGGCGGTAGTAATCCTGGTTGGCCTGAACGAAGTCACGCTGCGCTTGCAGCTGCTCGGTGTAGGTCTGGCGGGCGGCCAGGCCGTCGGCGACTTCCTGGAAGGCGGTTTGAATCGACTTCTCGTAGTTCGCCACGCCAATGTCCTTCTGGATCTTGGCGTAGTCGAGGCTGGCGCGCAGGCTGCCGGCGTTGAAGATCGGCAGGTTGATCTGCGGCGAGAACAGCCACGTCCCCGAACCACCCTTGAACAGACCGGACAGATCCGGGCTCAGGGTGCCCGCGTTGGCGGTCAGGCTGATGCTCGGGAAGAACGCTGCACGGGCCGCGCCGATGTTGGCGTTGGCCGCTTTCAGGTTGTGCTCGGCTTGCAGAATGTCCGGACGACGTTGCAGCAGATCCGATGGCAGACCCGGCGGTACGTCGCTGAGCAGATCATCCGACAGCGGTTTGGCCGCTTGCAGATTGGCCGGGATACCGGTGCCGAGCAGCAGGGTCAGGCTGTTTTCGTCCTGAGCGACCTGGCGGGTGTAGCGCGCCAGTTGCGCACGGGCGTTTTCCACCGAGGTACGCGACTGCGCCAGATCCAGTGCCGAAGCGACACCGACTTCGTTGCTGCGGCTGGTCAGCTTGTAGCTTTCTTCAAAGGCACCGAGGGTGTCCTGGGTCAGCTTGAGCAGTTCCTTGTCCGCTTGCCAGGTCAGGTAAGCATTGGCGACGCTGGCGACCAGACTGATCTGGGTGCTGCGGCGCGCTTCTTCCGTGGCGAAGTATTGTTGCAGCGCTTGCTCGCTCAGGCTGCGAACGCGACCGAACAGGTCGAGTTCGTAGGCGCTGATGCCAACGGTGGCCGAGTACGAGCTGCTGATCATCGACTCGCCGGTCTGCGAAGCGCGCTCCGGGAGACGTTGACGGCTGCCGGAACCATTGGCCGAAATCGCCGGGTACAAGTCAGCACGCTGAATGCGGTATTGAGCCGCGTAAGCGTCGATGTTCAGTGCCGCGACACGCAGGTCACGGTTGTTTTCCAGCGACACCTGGATCAGCTGTTGCAGCGCAGGGTCGTGGAAAAACTGCTTCCAGCCCTGCTCGGCAGCGGCTTGCGCCGGTGCCTGGGCCGGCGAGTACGCCGGCCCTTGCGGGTACTGGCCTGCGACCGGAGCCTCAGGCTGCTGATAGTCAGGTATCAGCGAGCAACCGCTCAGCACGAAGGCGGCGACTGCGATGGAGAGTAGCGACTTGCTCATTGGCCAGCCTCTTTAGGAGTTTCTTTAGCTTCGTCATCTGGATCGGCGATTTTACGCTGGCCGATGGACGAAACCGTAACGAAGAACAGTGGAACCCAGAAGACCGCCAGGATCGTGGCTGTGAGCATACCGCCAATTACGCCGGTACCGATCGCGTGTTGGCTGCCTGAACCGGCACCGGTGGAGATCGCCAACGGTACAACACCGAGGACGAAGGCCAGCGATGTCATGATGATCGGTCGCAGACGCATGCGGCAGGCTTCGATCGCCGCATCACGCAGGCTACGCCCTTGTTCATGCAGTTCCTTGGCGAACTCGACGATCAGAATGGCGTTTTTAGCCGCCAGACCAATGGTCGTCAACAGACCCACCTGGAAGTACACGTCGTTGGACAGACCGCGCAGGCTGGTGGCCAGCAGCGCACCGATGATCCCCAGCGGCACCACGAGCATAACGGCGATCGGAATTGACCAGCTCTCGTACAGCGCCGCCAGACACAGGAACACCATCAGCAGCGACAGGGCGTACAGCGCCGGCGCTTGCGAACCCGACAGACGTTCTTCATATGACAGACCGGTCCAGGAGATACCGACACCCGCCGGCAGCTTCTTGGCAATCGCTTCGACTTCGGCCATTGCATCACCGGTGGAGTAACCCGGCGCCGGAGAACCGAGGATCTCCATCGCTTCTACACCGTTGTAACGCGCCAGCTTCGGCGAACCATAGATCCACTCGCCCTTGGCGAATGCGGAGAACGGCACCATGGTTCCGGCGCTGTTGCGCACGTACCATTTCTTCATGTCTTCGGGGCTCATGCGAGCACCGGCCTGACCTTGGATGTACACCTTCTTCACCCGACCACGGTCGATGAAGTCGTTGACGTAGCTACTACCGAAGGAAATCGACAGGGTGCTGTTGATGTCGGAAATGCTCACACCCAGGGCGCGGGCTTTCTCGTCATCAATTTCCAGATGGTATTGCGGCTCGTCGTTCAGGCCGTTCGGACGAACCTGGTAGAGCACCTTGCTCTGCGCGGCCAGACCGAGGAACTGGTTACGCGCTTCCATCAACTTGTCGTGACCGATACCGGCACGGTCTTGCAGGAACACGTCGAAACCGGTGGCGTTACCCAACTCCAGTACCGCTGGCGGGGCGAAAGCAAACACCATCGCGTCGCGGAAAGTGAAGAAGTGCTGTTGCGCACGCTGGGCGAGGGCAAACACGCTGTTGCTGGCGTCACGCTCGTCCCACGGTTTGAGCATGATGAACGCCAGACCCGAGCTCTGCCCACGACCGGCGAAGTTGAAGCCGTTCACGGTGAACACCGACGCTACCGCGCCTGCTTCTTTATCCAGCAGGTAGCTGCGCATTTCGTCGATGACGACTTGGGTACGTTCAGCACTGGAACCGGCCGGGGTTTGCACCTGGGCGAACAGTACGCCCTGGTCTTCTTCCGGCAGGAACGCGGTCGGAATGCGCGTGAACAGCCAGATCATGCCAACCACGATCAGCAGGTACGCCAGCAGATACGGGGCTTTGCGCGACAGCATGTTGCCAACGCCGCGCTCGTAGCTGCGAACGCCACGGTCGAAGTTACGGTTGAACCAGCCGAAGAAGCCTTTTTTCGGTGTGCCGTGCTCGCCTTTCGGAATCGCCTTGAGCATGGTGGCGCAGAGCGCCGGGGTGAAGATCAGCGCAACCAATACCGACAGGGCCATGGCCGAGACGATGGTGATCGAGAACTGCTTGTAGATCACACCGGTGGAGCCGCTGAAGAACGCCATCGGCAGCAATACCGCCGACAGCACCAGCGCAATACCGACCAGTGCGCCCTGGATCTGGCCCATGGACTTTTTGGTCGCTTCCTTCGGTGACAAGCCTTCTTCGCTCATCACCCGTTCGACGTTTTCCACCACAACGATGGCATCGTCCACCAGCAAGCCGATGGCCAACACCATACCGAACATGGTCAGGGTGTTGATGCTGAAACCGAACGCCGCGAGGATGCCGAATGTACCGAGCAATACTACCGGCACGGTCATCGTGGTGATGACGGTGGCGCGGAAGTTTTGCAGGAACAGGAACATCACCAGGAATACCAGCACGATCGCTTCGACCAGGGTTTCAACCACACCCTTGATCGACTCGGTCACCACCGGGGTGGTGTCGTACGGGAACACCACTTCCATGCCTTCCGGGAAGAACGGCTTGAGCTCGTCAATCGTCTTGCGCAGGGCTTTGGCGGTGTCGAGGGCGTTGGCGCCGTTGGCCAGTTTCACCGCCAGACCGGACGACGGCTTGCCGTTGAACTGAGCCGAAATGGTCGAGTTTTCGCCACCCAGACCGACATCGGCGACGTCACCAATGCGAACTTGCGAACCGTCCTGATTGACCTTCAGCAGAATCGCCTTGAACTGCTCGGCAGTCTGCAGACGGGTCTTGCCGATGATCGTGGCGTTCAGTTGCTGGCCAGGCAGTGCCGGCAAACCGCCGAGCTGACCGGAAGACACCTGGACGTTCTGTGCCGAGATCGCGGTGCTGACATCGCCCGGGGTCAGGTTGTACTTATTCAACTTGGCCGGATCGAGCCAGATGCGCATCGCGTACTGGGCACCGAAGACCTGGAAGTCACCGACACCGGCGGTCCGCGAGATCGGATCCTGCATGTTCGACACGATGTAGTTGGACAGGTCGTCCTTGGTCATGCTGCCGTCACGCGATACCACGCCGATCACCAAGAGGAAGTTTTTCACTGCCTTGGTCACACGGATACCTTGTTGCTGCACTTCCTGCGGCAACAGCGGGGTGGCCAGGTTCAGCTTGTTCTGAACCTGAACCTGCGCGGTGTCGGAGTTGGTGCCTTGCTCGAAGGTCGCGGTGATGGTCATGCTGCCGTCGGAGTTACTTTCCGACGACACATAACGCAGGTTGTCGATACCGTTGAGCTGCTGCTCGATGACCTGAACCACGGTGTCCTGCACGGTTTGCGCCGAAGCGCCCGGGTAGGTCACGGAGATCGCAATGGCCGGTGGCGCAATGCTCGGGTACTGGTTGATCGGCAATTTCAGGATCGAAAGTGCCCCGACCAGCATGATCACCAGGGCAATTACCCAGGCGAAAATCGGACGGTCGATGAAGAATTTTGACATGAGTTACTCCCCTTTGCCGCCAGCGGCTTTGTCAGCAGGCTGAGCGGGGGCCGGGTTCTTTTTCGCTACGTTGGTGGCTTCGGTCGGGTTCACTTGCACGCCCGGACGAACGTATTGCAGGCCTTCGGTGATCAGACGATCGCCGGCTTTCAGGCCGTCTTCGATCAGCCACTGGCTGCCGACGGTGCGGCTGGCCTTGAGCTGACGCAGCTCGACCTTGTTGTCGGCGCCAACGACCAGTGCGGTCGGGGTGCCTTTGAGGTCGCGGGTCACGCCTTGTTGCGGTGCCAGAATCGCTGCAGCGTTAACACCGGCCTGCAATTGAGCACGGACGAACATGCCCGGCAGCAGGGTGTGATCCGGGTTCGGGAACACGGCGCGCAGGGTCACGGAACCGGTAGTCGGGTCGACCGACACTTCGGAGAACTCCAGCTTACCGTCGAGCTTGTACTGGCTGCCGTCTTCCAGGGTCAGCTTGACCGCTGCCGAGTTCTCGCCGGATTTTTGCAGACGACCGCTTTCCAGCTCGCGGCGCAGTTCCAGCAATTCAACCGAAGACTGGGTCACGTCGACGTAAATCGGATCCAGCTGCTGGATCGTTGCCATCGCATCGGTCTGGCCATTGTTGACCAGCGCACCTTCGGTGACCGAAGAGCGACCGATACGGCCGGAGATCGGCGCGTAAACCTTGGTGTAACGCACGTTGATCTGCGCGCTCTGCAACGACGCTTCCGATTCCATGCGGTTGGACACGGCGGTGTCATATTCCTGACGGCTGACGGCTTGTTCATCGACCAGCTGCTTGTAGCGATCGGAGATCGACTTGGTCGAACGCAGGTTGGCTTCGGCGCTTTTCAGGGTCGCTTCGTACACGGCTGGATCGATCTGATACAGCTGCTGGCCGGCTTTGACGTCGCCACCTTCCTTGAACAGACGCTTGAGAATGATGCCATTGACCTGTGGTCGAACTTCGGCAACGCGGAACGCACTGGTGCGACCCGGCAGTTCCGAGGTGAGGGTAAAGGCTTGTGGTTGCAGGGTAACGACGCCGACCTGAGGGGGCGGAGCGGCCGGTGCCGCTTCTTCCTTTTTACATCCGCTGAGCAGCGATGCCAGGGCGACGGCAGTGACCAGAGCGGTAACAGCTGGCTTGAATTGCATGAAAATCCTCGGGTCAGGCGCGCAAAAAGCGCACAAGAAGTGTGGAAGGGTAAAAAAAGGGTACCGGGTGGATAAGTAGCTTGCTAAGGAATATACTTGCGTTCATGGTTGTTTGTAAACACCTTGGCGTCGTACCCACCCTGTTACAAAAGTCGTCGCAAGGTAAGAAATTGTAGGCCGGGGAGCCGATCCGCGAGAGATCAACCCCTCTTTATTCAGCGGATATTCAGCCATCCCTGAAACATTCTGTTTGAGGTTTTACTGCCATGGTCCGTCGTACCAAAGAGGAAGCTCAAGAAACCCGCAGCCAGATTCTGGAAGCGGCGGAGAAAGCCTTTTATGAAAGGGGCGTCGCTCGTACGACGTTGGCGGACATCGCGACGATGGCCGGGGTGACGCGCGGTGCGATTTACTGGCATTTCAGCAACAAGGCCGATCTGGTTCAGGCCATGCTCGACAGCTTGCATGAGCCGCTGGATGAATTGGCCAAGGCCAGTGAGAGCGAGGACGAACTCGACCCGCTGGGCTGCATGCGCAAGCTGTTGATTCATTTGTTTCATCAAATTGCACTGGACCCGAAAACCCGGCGTATCAACGAAATTCTGTTTCATAAGTGCGAATTCACCGATGAAATGTGCGATTTGCGCCAGCAGCGCCGGACGGCCAGCCTCGAATGCAATGATCGCATCGGGCTGACCCTGCGTAATGCGGTGAATCGCGGCCAGTTGCCGGAAGATCTCGACACTGCCCGCGCGGCCATCAGCATTCATGCCTATATTGATGGCCTCCTGTACGGATGGCTTCTGGCACCGGACAGCTTTGAGCTGCATGCCGAGGCCGAGCGTTGGGTCGATACAGGGTTGGATATGCTGCGCCTGAGCCCCAGCCTGCGCAAATGAAACAAATGCTCAACTGGCACAGCTTATGTCAATTGGCGCGGGTGAAAACGCGGATTTCCACCCGAGCTCTTCGAAAACAGCCTGCTTTTATATACGCACAAGCGGCGGGTTGATAGGCCGCCCGTCACGAATTTTGTAGGGAAATTGTTTCGCAGGTGTTACCCCAAGGACCATCGGTTGTCAGAGTGAACAGATTTTCCGGCTGCTTACGATGTTTTTTTCAATGACAAGCTCTCAGTAAAGCAATCGTTTAACTGATATTGATTGCGATACTGTAGCTATAAGGTGCGACAGCTTGCTCGTGAATGATGCGAGCATTGAAATTCAAAAGTGAATTGGCTGAGGGGCGGATATTCAAATTGCGAAAAGGCACGGTCTTCTGATTGAAGCCAAAGGTGTCATATTCAAGCTTTAGTTTTAGCAGTGTCGAGAACTCGAAGCTTTCATATTCGCTTTTAAAGCAAAACGTATGCTCCGCCTGGGTGGAGCGCGCCGATTTTCCGCCCTCCCGTTTAGGTGTCTCACTACTTAGTATGAAAGACGTGTACTGCCAGGGCTCGATGATGCAGTCTGCCTTTTGTTCTTCGCTGACGTCCCAACTACCTGAAACCAGATTGAAGGTTCGATAGCTACCATTGTAGATATACACGATGATGCTTGTGTAGTCCTTGATGCGGCTGATCGACCTCCAGTCCTCAGCCTCCTGTTGCTGCGTCTGTTGAGTGAGAATTTCAAATTTTTTAAAGACCTCGTTATGTTCTTGGATAATGCCTGAAACGTCTTTTGAAACATCAGAAACGTATGAGAAGTTTGGAAGGGATAGAAAAAACTCACCAATACTTTGAATGAGGTCGGGGGACGCATTTTTATTTACAAAGTTTGAGGTTTCGGTGATTGTTTCGTCGTAATTGTCGGTCATCAGAAGTGCTCTGTTAGTTAATGGAGTCGATGAAAATAACAGAGATTTTTTTTGTGGGCGCGAAAGCAATGTAATCGGGCATTTCATTGCTGAATCAGGCATATATAAAAAAGCCCCGGCTCTATCGAGTCGGGGCTTTGTGTTTCTAATACTTAACTTACAGAGTTGGATAATCGATATAACCAACCGGCCCCTTAGCGTAGAACAACTCCGGACGCGCTTCATTCAACGGCGCATCAGCCTGCAAACGCGCCGGCAGATCCGGGTTGGCAATAAACGGCACGCCAAACGCCACAGCGTCAGCCTTGCCACTCGCCAGCCACGCGTTGGCGCTGTCCTTGGTGAAGCGTTCGTTGGCGATGTACGGGCCACCGAAAGCTTCTTTCAGTTGCGGGCCGAGGCTGTCGGCGCCTTCTTTCTCACGGGAGCAGATGAACGCGATACCGCGCTTGCCCAGCTCACGCGCGACGTAGGTGAAGGTTTCGGCGAGGTTGTCGTCGCCCATGTCATGGGAGTCGGCGCGTGGTGCCAGGTGCACACCAACGCGGCCAGCGCCCCAGACTTCGATAGCAGCGTCAGTCACTTCCAACAGCAGGCGCGCACGGTTTTCCAGGGAGCCGCCGTAGTTATCGGTGCGCTGGTTGGTGCTGCTTTGCAGGAACTGGTCGAGCAGGTAGCCGTTGGCGCCATGGATTTCCACGCCGTCAAACCCGGCGGCTTTGGCGTTCTCGGCACCGGTGCGGTAGGCGTCGACGATGTCGGCGATTTCAGCGGTTTCCAGTGCACGTGGTGTTGGGTAGTCGGCCATCGGGCGAACCAGGCTGACGTGACCTTTTGGCTGGATGGCGCTCGGTGCAACCGGCGCTTCACCGTTGAGGTACGAGGGGTGCGAGACGCGACCGACGTGCCACAGTTGCAGGAAAATCTTGCCGCCAGCGCCGTGAATGGCTTTGGTCACGTTGGCCCAGCCGCGCACTTGATCGTTGGACCAGATGCCCGGGGTGTCCGGGTAGCCCACCCCCATCGGCGTCACCGAAGTGGCTTCGCTGAGGATCAGGCCGGCGGAGGCGCGCTGTACATAATATTCAGCCATCAACGCATTCGGTACGCGGCCTTCATCGGCGCGGCAGCGGGTCAGTGGAGCCATGATGATGCGGTTGGCCAGCTCGACGTCGCCGAGTTTGATGGGATCAAAAATAGTTGCCATGTCTACAACCCTCGTAAAAGTGATAGTTAATCAGTGAGTAGCGGGGGCCAGATCGGTATTGCCGTTCTGACGGAAAGTAATCAGGGTCACCAACAGCGCCAGTACCGCGAGGGCGCCGCCGGCGAGCGGCACGCTGGTCAAGCCGTAACCGTGGGCGATGACGCTGCCGCCGACCCAGGCGCCGAGGGCGTTGCCGACGTTGAAAGCGCCGATGTTCAGGGTCGACACCAGGTTCGGTGCGGCTTTGCCGAAGGTCACCACGTTGACTTGCAGGGCCGGCACGGCGGCGAAGCAGGCGACAGCCCAAAGGAACAGGGTGATTTCAGACGGAATCAGCGCGACGCTGGTCCAGGTCAGCACGGTGGAGATCACCGCCATGGCGATGAACACGCCGATCAACGTGGCGGCCATGCCTTTGTCGGCGAGCTTGCCGCCGATGATGTTGCCGACAGTCAGACCGAGGCCGATCAACATCAGCGTCCAGGTCACGCCACGTGGCGAGACGCCGGTGACTTCGCCAAGCAGCGGCGCCACATAAGTGAACACGGTGAAGACGGACGCGGCGAACAGCGCGGTCATGCTCAGCGACAACCAAATCCCCGCACCTTTGAGGGCGGCGAGTTCGGCGCGCATGTCGAGTTTTTCTTCATCACGCTTGGCCGGCAGGAAGCGGATCAGGCCGATCAGCGCGATCACGCCAATCACGGTCACCGCCCAGAAAGTCGAGCGCCAGCCGTATTGCTGACCCAGCGCAGTGCCCAGTGGAACGCCAAGCACGTTGGCCAGGGTCAGACCGGTGAACATCAAGGCCACGGCCGAGGCACGTTTGTTGGCCGGCACCAGATTGGCGGCAACGACCGAACCGATACCGAAGAAAGCGCCGTGGCAGAGGGCAGTGACTACACGGGCGAACATCAACACGTTGTAGTCACTGGCGATGGCGCAGAGCAGGTTGCCGACAATAAAGATGCCCATCAACGCGACCAGTGCCGCCTTGCGCGGCAGTTTGGCGGTGGCCAGTGCCATGAACGGCGCACCGATGGCCACGCCCAAGGCGTAACCAGTCACCAGCCAGCCGGCGCCGGGGATCGACACACCGAGGTCGGCCGCCACATCGGGCAACAGGCCCATGATGACGAATTCGGTGGTGCCGATGGCAAAGGCGCTCAAGGCGAGGATGAGTAGCGAGAGGGGCATGCGGGTTTCCTTGTGGGCTGGCTGACGTGAAGGGTCAGAGCTCTTTACTGAGTGTGCTGAGGAACGCCTGGATCACGTCCTCGTTGCGTTTGAAGAAGTGCCATTGACCGGCCTTCTGGCTGCTGATCAGCCCGGCCCGTTGCAACGTCGCGAGGTGGGCAGAAACGGTCGACTGCGACAGGCCGCAGCGCTGATCGATCTGCCCGGCACAGATGCCGTACTCGTGGTTGTGCAACTGTTCCGGGAATTCGCCTTTCGGGTCTTTCAGCCAGTTGAGGATGTCTCGCCGTACTGGGTGCGCCAGGGCTTTTATTATTTCGTCGAGGTCAAGGTTCATGGCAGGGTGCTCGGTTGTGTACAACGCTATATCGCGATGAGGCGAACTTTAAATCGGTACTTCGCGATATACCAATATGATTTTGGTCTGATGAGCGCACAAATCGGTATATCGGGTTATAACGATATGGTGAGGTGTCGATTGCGGGGCGCGGTGCTAAGCTGCGCCCATGAACTATCTCGCACATTTGCACCTCGGTGGCCAGCGCCCCGGGCAATTACTCGGCAGCCTCTATGGCGACTTCGTCAAAGGGCGGTTGCAAGGGCAGTTTGCGCCGGAGGTGGAAGCGGCGATTCAGCTGCATCGACGGATTGACGTGTTTACCGATCGCCATCCCTTGGTGGATGTCGCCTTGGGGCGGTTTACCGAGACGCGGCGGCGTTATGCCGGGATCGTGCTTGATGTGTTTTTTGATCACTGTCTGGCGCGGGATTGGACGTTGTATGCCGATCGGCCGTTGGCGGTTTTTACGGCGGATGTGTATCGGGTACTGACCCACGAGCGGGAATTGCCCGAGCGACTGGCGAAGATTGCGCCGCATATGGTTGCCAATGACTGGTTGGGTTCGTATCAGGAATTTGAAGTGCTGGAACAGGTCTTGCGCGGGATCTCGCGGCGGTTGAGCCGGCCCGAGGAACTGGCGGGGGCGATGCAGGAATTGCGGCGGCTGTATGAGCCGTTGAGTGAAGACTTCAGATTGTTCTACCCACATCTCCAGGATTTTGCTGGGTTGCGGGATTAAGCAAGATCAAAAGATCGCAGCGTTCGGCAGCTCCTACAGGGATCGGTGTAGGAGCTGCCGAAGGCTGCGATCTTTTGCTTTTCAAGCGGCGATCAGGTCGGCGGTGCGACGCGGTTCGGCAGGTTTCGCCACCTCACCAAACAACACCTTCTGCACCGCCTGCTGCGCTTCAAACGCCAGCGCTGCACGCTCGCGCCCCTGGCAGGCAATCGGCTTGAGCAGGTGTACTTCAACATCGCCGCAATCATTGCTGAACAGGCGCATCAGGTGCGAGAGCAGATCATCGTCACCAATGAACGGTGCCAGCCCATCGATCTCGCCATCACGCAGATAACGAATTGCCACCGGTTGCAGCATCACCTCCGAATCAATCGCCGCCGCCAGCAAGCGACCATGAAAGGTGCGCAACGAACGGCCATCGGTGGTGGTGCCTTCCGGGAACATCAGCAACGCGTGATCAGTTTGCAGGTGACGGGTCATCTGTTTGCGGATCAACTGGCTGTCGCCCGAACCGCGACGGATAAACAGACTGCCAGCCTTCGCCGCCAGCCAACCGGCCACCGGCCAGGTGCGCACTTCGGCCTTGGACAGAAACGACAGCGGCGTGAGCATGCCGAGCAGCGGAATATCCGTCCATGAAACGTGATTGCTGACCCACAGCATCGGCTGTTTCGGCAGCTCACCGTGCACGGTCACGCGAAAGGGCAGGGCATTGCTCAAGCGCGCCATGAAAAAACGCGACCAACGCTGACGCCGCTCCATGGAATGCGCCAGGCCAATGCGTTCGAAAACCCCGAAGACGCTGGCCATGGTCAAACCCAGCGAGACCACCAGCAGCACCCGCGCGATCCGCGCGTACACGCGCAACCGGCTCATTACACGGCCGCCTTGAAGTGTTTGGCGTAGCGCGGGCAGAGTTCGTCGCGCTTGAGCAGGATAAACACGTCGGCGACCTGAAAGTCTTCGTCCCAGCACGGCTCGCCGCAGATTTTCGCGCCCAGACGCATGTAGGCCTTGAGCAGCGGCGGCATTTCGGCGATCACGTTGGAGGGGATATCCAGCATCGGCAGCGGATTTTTCGGCTCGGCGCGCAAGTGTTCGGTGCACAGATAACGTTCGCGCAGACGCTGCATGATCGCGTGGGCCTGAATGCCGCCGTCCTGCATCGGGATGCTCGCGCAACCCATCAAATAGCTGTAGCCACCCTGATTCAACACTTCGGCCAGCTCGCCCCACAACACGGCGATAGTGCCGCCGTTGCGGTACGCCGGGTCAACGCAGGTGCGGCCGATTTCGAGGATCGGGCCTTGCAGATGCGCGAGGCCATGCAGGCTGAATTCTTCTTCGCTGTAGAACTTGCCGAGGCTGCTGGCGGCGGTGTGATCGAGCAAACGCGTGGTCGCCACCAGACGGCCGGTGTTCAAATCACGCACGCCGATGTGGCTGCAGTGAACATCATAATCATCCATGTCCAGACCCAGTTCCGCGCCTTTCAGCTTGGCGTTGAACTCGCCGCTGAATACGTTGAATCGCAGGGCCTGGGCTTGCTGCAAGGCCTCGGCGCCGATCAGGCGTTCGGCTTGCAGGCGGCGTTCAATGCCGGTGTGGCTGATGCG
>NZ_JBIVJB010000006.1:40815-103354 GCF_044750025.1 Pseudomonas sp. NPDC088885
CGATATGAGTCATGTGAATCTCCGTACGGGCCTTGAACCCGTCGTGGGTTGCAGCCGATCGACTTTCTTTATGCAGCCGTGTTGTGCAAAGTCAGGCTATGTAGCCCCGGTGTCATCGCCATGAACGTTCGGTGATGCTTATATGACAGCCCACAAGGAGCCTCTTATGCCCTGGCCAGATCTGCTGCACAGCCGTGAACGATTGCCCGCCGTTGCTGACCTTGCCGAGGGTTTTGCGACGTTGTTGCAGCAGTTGGGCAACGTCACGCCGTTCGAATTGGCGGTCGCCGGTGGGCGGCGAATGGCGACGCCGGGGCTGGCGTTTCTGGTCGGTTATCAGGCGGCGTTGCGCATGTTGTGGCCGAGTGCACCGCTGAGCCTTGGCGCTTTGTGTGCGACCGAACAGCGCAGTCTGCGCCCGGCAGACATGCAGACGCGGCTGACGGATTTGCGTCTGAGCGGACGCAAGGATTTCGTCACCGCCGGTGATGCGGCGGATTGGTTGTTGATCGCGGCGCGCAGTGAAGAGCCCGGCGAAAGTCCGCGCCTGAGTCTGGCCGTGGTCTACCCCGGCGAGCCCGGCGTGAGCGTGGAAAAACTGCCAGCGCTGCCGTTGATGCCGGACATCAGTCATGGTCGGCTGTTGCTCGATGGTGCGCTGTGTGAGTTGTTGGCCGGGGATGGTTGGGATGCTTACGTGAAGCCGTTTCGCACGCTGGAAGATGTTTATGTGCTGAGTGCGATGACCGCGTGGCTGTATGGCGTTGGGCAGGACAGCGATTGGCCGCAGACGCTGCAATTGCGTTTGCTGGCGCTGTTGGCCGGGTGTGCGGAGGCGAGTCGGCAGCCGCCGAATAATCCGGCCGGGCATGTGTTGTTGGCTGGGTTGTTTGCGCAGTTTGATGCGCTCAAGCCTGAGGTTGATCAGGCGCTGGGGGAGAGTGGCTCGGAGTGGGCGCAGATGTGGCGGCGGGATCAAGGGGTGATGCAGTTGGCGGCGGGGGCTCGGGCTAAGCGATTAGCCAAGGCTTTGGCGGTGGCCTGACTGGCGCTTTCGCGAGCAAGCCCGCTCCCACAGTTGATCGAGTTCCCTCAGCTGGAATGCAATCAAACTGTGGGAGCGGGCTTGCTCGCGAAGGCGGCCGAAAAATCACCACACCCCTGTCATAAACCCCGACTAATCTCAGCAGGTTCATCCCCAGAGCCCCTCACCATGTTCAAAGGCCTGACCCTGCTTCTGCTGCTGATCAGCTTCACCGTTCAGGCCGAACCATGGCCCGGTGAGCAATGGCCGACTGGCGCGACAATCACCAATACTGAAGCGCTGGAAAACTACGCCTTCCCACCCCGCGACGACACCACCCGCAAAGGCATCCGCACCGATGCGCTGCTGATCATCCGCGACGGGCAGATCATCTACGAACGCTACGCCGGCCCGACCAACGCGCAAACCCCGCACCTGACCTGGTCAATCAGCAAAAGCCTGATGGCCGCCGTCCTCGGTGTGGCGTACGGCGAAGGCCTGTTCAAACTTGAGGATCCGGCAGCGAAGTTTTACCCGCCGCTGGCTAAACACCCGCAGATAAAAATCGCTGACTTATTGCATTGGGCCTCAGGCCTCGACTGGCAGGAAGATTACGAATACGCCCCGCTGAAATCCTCGGTGGTGGCGATGCTCTACACCCGTGGTCACCGCGACATGGCGGCTTTTACAGCGGATCACGACAGCTACGCGCCACCGGGTCAGGCTTTCCGTTATTCCAGTGGCGACAGCAATCTGCTCGCCGCCGCACTGAAAAACATCGTCGGCCCGCAGCGCTATGCGGACTATCCATGGACGGCGCTGTTCGAACCCTTGGGCATCCGCCACGCCGTGTGGGAAACCGATGCGACGGGCACGTTTGTCGCGTCGTCTTACGCCTATCTCACCGCGCGCGATCTAGCGCGAGTGGGTCTGTTGATGGCGCGTGATGGGCGCTGGAATGATCGGCAGTTATTGCCCAAGGACTGGCTCGCGTTCAACCTCACACCGTTCGCCGGTTACAAGGCGCATCAAGACGAAGCCGTGCCCGGCGGGCAGTGGTGGCTCAACCGTGCGGCGGATGGCGCGGCGTCTCCGTGGCCCGATGCACCGCCCGACACTTTCGCTGCTCTCGGCCATTGGGGGCAGGCGCTGTATGTGGTTCCCAGCGAAAAACTGCTGATCGTCCGTTATGGCGATGATCGCGATGGCAGTTATCGGCATAACGAGCTGCTCAAACGCGTGCTGCAGGCGGTGCGGCCATGAAGCGCTTTTTGCTGTTGCTGCTGGTTTTGTTGCTCGGCTGGATCGTCTACGAACGGGAAAATTTGTGGGCCTTCCCCGACATCATCAGCGCCTACACCGCCAAGGAGTATTGTTCGTGCCGGTACGTGATGAACAACGATGCCGAGTATTGCCGTGGCTACGTAAAACAATGGCTGCCGACCAGCCAATTCAGCGATGACCCAGCCCGCAAAACCATCACCGTCAGCGGCATGGGGCGCAGCAACAGCGCCCAGTGGCAAAGCGAACGCCAGGGCTGCCGCCTGAATCCCTGAAAACAGACACACAATCCCCCTGCAAACCAACCCCCCCTGTGGGAGCGGGCTTGCTCGCGAAGGCGTCGTGTCAGTCAATACAGTTGTCGCCTCATACACCGCTTTCGCGAGCAAGCCCGCTCCCACAAGGATCTGTGTCGTTTCCCGAATTGCGTTCCACTCTGCGGAACCACATTCGATTGTCCTCGCGCGCGTCTCGCGGTTATCTGGCGGTGAGCACGACCTGCCTTCCAACGTGTCGTGAATTCATTGCGAACAACAAGACCGGGAAAACCCGCGCGAGGAGAACCGTCATGACCCGACATCAGCACATTCTGGCCTGGCTCAGCGACGTCGCCAGCGACCTGCACGCCACCCGCCAGGACATCCACGCCCACCCCGAACTCGGCTTTGAAGAAAGCCGCACCTCGGCGCTGGTCGCCAAATCCCTCGAAAGCTGGGGCTACGAAGTCCACACCGGCATCGGTAAAACCGGCGTTGTCGGTGTGCTGCGCAACGGCAGCAGCTCGCGCAAACTCGGTCTGCGTGCCGACATGGACGCTTTGCCGATCATCGAAAATACCGGCGTCGCCTACAGCAGCCAGCACAAGGGCTGCATGCACGCCTGCGGTCACGATGGCCACACGACCATGCTGCTCGGCGCCGCGCGTTATCTGGCGGCGACACGTCAGTTCGACGGCACCCTCACGCTGATTTTCCAACCCGCCGAAGAAGGTCAGGGCGGCGCCGAAGCGATGCTCGCCGATGGTCTGCTTGAACGTTTCCCCTGCGATGCGCTATTCGGCATGCACAACATGCCGGGCCTGCCCGCTGGGCATCTGGGCTTTCGCGAAGGGCCGATGATGGCTTCGCAGGATCTGCTCAACGTGGTCATCGAAGGCGTCGGCGGCCACGGCTCGATGCCGCACCTGACCGTCGATCCACTGGTCGCTGCGGCGAGTGTGGTGATGGCGCTGCAAACCGTGGTCGCGCGCAACATCGATGCGCAGCAAGCGGCGGTGGTCACCGTCGGTGCACTGCAAGCGGGGGAGGCGGCCAACGTCATTCCGCAGCAGGCGATTCTGCGTCTGAGCTTGCGCGCACTGAATGCCGATGTGCGCGAACAAACCCTCAATCGCGTGCGCAACATCATCGAAACCCAGGCGCAGAGTTTCGGCTGTACTTCGACAATCGAACACCGTCCCGCCTATCCGGTGCTGGTCAACCACGCCGCCGAAACCGAGTTCGCCCGCAGCATTGGCGTCGAGTTGGTCGGCGCCGACGCCGTCGATGGCAACACGCCAAAACTGATGGGCAGCGAAGATTTCGCCTGGATGCTCCAGCGTTGCCCCGGCGCCTATCTGTTTATCGGCAACGGCGTGTCGCGGCCGATGGTGCACAACCCCGCCTATGACTTTAACGACGACATCCTGCTGACTGGCGCCGCCTACTGGGGCGCGCTCACCGAGAGCTGGCTCAAGCCGGCCTGATTTCTTCACGTTCTGCTGCCGCTGAATCCCGAGCGTACTCGCGCACGGGCTCACCCAACAGCTTTTGGAGAATCTCCCATGCAGGCTTCAGGCACAGGTGTTTCGCGTACCCGGCAAGTGGTCGCCGCCGTGATCGGCAACGCGCTGGAATGGTATGACTTCATTGTTTACGGCTTTCTGGCGAGCATCATCGCCCGGCAATTCTTCCCCTCCGAAGACAGCTACGCCTCGCTGCTGATGGCGCTGGCGACCTTCGGCGTCGGCTTCTTCATGCGCCCGGTGGGCGGCATCCTGCTCGGCATGTATTCCGACCGCAAAGGGCGCAAAGCGGCGATGCAGATGATCATTCGTCTGATGACCGTGTCCATTGCAATGATCGCTTTCGCGCCAAGTTACGCCGCCATCGGCATGGGCGCGCCGTTGCTGATTGTGGTCGCGCGGATGCTCCAGGGCTTCGCCACTGGCGGCGAATACGCTAGCGCCACGGCGTTTCTGGTGGAAAGCGCGCCGGCTCATCGCAAAGGTTTGTACGGTTCGTGGCAACTGGTCGGGCAATGCCTGGCAGTGTTTGCCGGCGCGGCGATGGTGGCGTTGGTCACGCACCTGTTTACCCCTGAGACGCTGGACAGTTGGGGCTGGCGTATTCCGTTCGTGCTCGGCCTGTTGATCGGCCCGGTCGGCTTGTGGATTCGCAAGCACATGGAAGAGCCGGAAGAGTTTCTCGAAGCGCGCAAAAAAGCCAAAGGCGCAGCGCCGGGCCTCTGGCAAGTAGTTCGCGAACATCGCCGCAGCCTGCTGGTCTCGATGGGCCTGGCCAGCGGTGCGACGGTGGCGTTTTACGTGGTGCTGGTGAACATGCCGACCTTCGCCCACACCAACCTCGGCTTGCCGCTGGATCAGGTGTTGCTGGTGCAGATGCTCGCGGTGGCGCTGATGACCGTGGTGATTCCGTTCTCCGGCGCACTGTCGGATCGGGTCGGCCGGCGACCGGTGTTGATGGCGTTCACCCTGGCGTTTTTCGTGATGATTTATCCGCTGTACGTGTGGGTCGCGGCGGCGCCTTCGATCGAACGTTTGCTGGTAATGCAGCTGCTGTTGTGCGGCGCGATTGGCGGCTTCTTCGGCCCGGCACCGACGGCGCTGGCCGAGCAATTTCCCATCGAAGTGCGCTCCACCGGCGTGTCGATTGCCTACAACATTTCGGTGATGGTGTTCGGCGGTTTCGCGCCGCTGATCGTGACCTGGTTGAGCAAGGTGCTGGAAACCCCGGTGGCGCCTTCGTTTTATGTGTTGTTCGCTTGCCTGCTGACCTTGCTCGGGATTTATTGCATGCAAGAGGCGCCCCGCGCCAAAGCCCCCAGCGCGCTCAACCTTGGAGTGAAATCTTGAGTCCGTTAGCCATCGATCCGATTGTCGCGCTGGACGCCGATGCGTTGTCCCGCGCGATCCATGCCCGCAAAGTCTCGTGCCGTGAAGTGATGCAGGCGTATCTGCAACACATCGAGCGTTTCAATCCGCAGGTCAACGCGCTGGTGTCGTTGCGTCCGGCGGAGGAGGTTTTGCGCGAGGCCGATGAATGCGATCGGCAACTCGATCGCGGCGAATCCCGAGGCTGGATGCATGGCATGCCGCAGGCGATCAAGGATCTGGCCGCCACCGCTGGACTGCGCACGACCATGGGTTCGCCGTTGTTCGCCGAGCAGGTCCCGCAGCACGATGCGATCAGCGTGGCGCGGGTGCGCGAGTGCGGCGCGATCATCATCGGCAAGAGCAACGTGCCGGAATTCGGCCTCGGTTCACAGACCTACAACAGCGTGTTCGGCACCACCACCAATGCCTACGATGCCAGCCGGATTGCCGGCGGCAGCAGCGGCGGGGCGGCAGTGGCGCTGGCTCTGCGATTGCTGCCGGTGGCCGATGGCAGCGACATGATGGGCTCCCTGCGCAACCCGGCGGCGTTCAATAACGTCTTCGGTTTTCGCCCGTCCCAGGGCCGCGTGCCATATGGGCCGACGCCGGAAGTGTTCGTCCAGCAACTGGCCACCGAAGGGCCGATGGGCCGCAGCGTCACCGACATCGCACGATTGCTGTCGACGCAGGCGGGTTACGATCCTCGCGTGCCGCTGTCGCTGAAAGATCAGCCGCGCAACTTTGCCGAAGGCCTGCAACGGGATTTCAGCGACGTGCGCATCGGCTGGCTTGGCGACTACAACGGCTATCTGCCGATGGACGACGGTGTGCTCAGTTTGTGCGAATCGGCGCTGGCGGATTTCACCGCTCTGGGCTGTCAGGTCGAAGCCTGTCAGCCAGACTTTTCCATGGAGCGTTTGTGGCAAACCTGGCTGACCCATCGGCACTTTCTGGTGCAGGGCAGTCTGGGTGCCGCATACGCCGATCCGCACAAACGCGAGTTGCTCAAACCGGAAGCACAGTGGGAAGTCGAGGGCGGTCTGCGTCTGAGCGCTGCCGATGTTTACAAGGCCTCGGTCGACCGCAGTGAGTGGTATCGCGCGCTGAGTGAATTGTTCGAACGTTACGATTTCCTGCTGTTGCCTACCGCACAAGTGTTCCCTTTTGATGCACAACAGCCATGGCCGCGCGTCGTCGGTGGGCAGACCATGGACACCTATCACCGCTGGATGGAGGTGGTTATCGGCCCGACGTTGGCCGGGTTGCCGAGCATCAGCGTGCCGGTCGGGTTCAACCCGGCGGGGCTGCCGATGGGCCTGCAAATCATCGGCCCGGCGCAGGCGGATCGCGCAGTTCTGCAACTGGCGTATGCCCATGAACAGCTGACCCGTTGGGTCGAACGACGACCACCGCCATGCCTGCAATCGGCTTGAGCGGCCCGCATTTTGCTGCAAAAAGTGTTCATCCATCTGTGCGCAGGGAGATCGAACACATGGGCAGCAAAACAGATACCGGCAGCGTGCGTTCGGTCGAACGCGCGCTGGCGATCGTCGAATTGCTCGGCGAGCATCAGGCGCTGGGGCTGGAGGAATTGCACTACCTCACGAGTCTGCCGAAGGCCACGGTGTCACGGATGCTCGCGACGTTGCAGGAGCAGGGCTGGATCTATCGCGGCCTCAGCGACCGGCGTTATCGCCTGTGCGCCAAGCGTCTGTTTGGTGATCGTCAGCAACGTTTCAAACGGCATCTGGTGGAGAGCGCGGCGCCGATGCTGGTGGAGTTGTGCGAGCGCACCGGGCTGGTGGCGGATCTGTCGTGCTTCGATGGCGAGCGGGTTGAGGTGATGGAGAGCGCGATTCCGCAGGTGTTGCGCAAGCGTTATCCGAACAACTGCCAGATCGTCGGGCATCACGCGAGTTTGTTTCACTCGGCGATGGGCCGGGCGTGCCTTGGTGAGTTGGACAGTGATGAGGTCGAACGGCTGGCCCAACGTGAGCAGTTGAGCGCGGAAAGCTTGGTCAGTGCGACAGAGCAGGCGTTGCATCAGGGTTTTGGTCAGCGCACGGAGGGTTATTGGGAATACCCGGTGCGCCTGCCATTTCTGATTCGTGCGGTGGCGTTGCCGATTCGTGCTGAAGGCAAATTGGTGGGCAGCATGGCGCTGCACTGGCCGATGGATCAGGCGCCGGTGGAGCGGGTGTTGAGTCTGCATTTGAACAGTCTGGCGGCGACGATTGGCGATGTGCAGCAGGTATTGGCCTGACAGCCAAAAGATCGCAGCCTGCGGCAGCTCCTACAGGGGAATGCATTTCAAATGTGGGAGCGGGCTTGCTCGCGAAGGCGTCGTGTCAGTCAATACATGCGCAGTCTGGCACACCGCTTTCGCGAGCAAGCCCGCTCCCACAGGGGATCTGCGCTTTAGGCAGGAGCTGCCGCAGGCTGCGATCTTTTGATCTTGATGTTTGCAATAACCCCATGGCCAGTTAAGGTTCGTGCAGGTTTATCGGCCCCACGAGTCCTCAATGTTCAACCGCTCTCTCATTGCATCCCTGTCCAGCCTGCTGCTCGCCGCTGTCGCGTTGCCGGCGCAGGCCAATTGGTATCTGGACGGCGAGTCGTCGCGGCTGTCGTTCGTCAGCACGAAAAATGCCCACATTTCCGAAGTGCAGCGCTTTCTGGTGCTGCACGGCAAGGTCGATCCCGACGGTCGCGCCGAAGTCGAAGTCGAGCTGGACTCGATCAACAGCGGCATCCCGCTGCGCGATGAGCGCATGCGCAAGGAGCTGTTCCAGATCGAGCAATTCCCCGAAGCGACCATCACCACCCAGATCGACCTGCGCCCGATCAACGATCTGGCCCCCGGCGCGCAGCTGGAGTTGCGCCTGCCGCTGACCGTCAACCTGCATGGCAAACAACACGAATACCCCGCCGAATTGCTGGCGACGCGGCTCGATGATCGACGCTTTCAAGTGGTCACCCTCGAGCCGCTGGTGATCAACGCCGAAGATTTTGACTTGGCGCCGGGCCTGGAAAGCCTGCGCAAACTCGCCGACCTGTCGGCCATCAGTCTGTCGGTACCGGTGGGTGCGGTGCTGATTTTCACGGCGCGCTGACATGCGCGGCGCGGTGTTCCCATGGCGTGACGGCAACCGTTTCGAGCTGTTGATCGACGGCCCGCAATTCTTTCCGCGCATGCTCGAGCAGATTGCTGGCGCTCAAGAGCAGATCGAACTTGAGCTGTACCTGGTCGAGGCCGGTGCCTGTGCCGAAACCATCGTGCAGGCACTTGTGCTGGCCGCCGAGCGTGGGGTGCGCGTGCGCTGTCTGTTCGATGATTACGGCAGCCTCGCCTTCACCCTTAATCTGCGTCAGCGCCTGACCCACGCCGGGGTTGAACTGCGCTTTTACAATCGGCTGAACTGGCGGCGCTGGGTCGGCAACTTCTATCGCGATCACCGCAAATTGTTGCTGGTCGATCAGCGTCTGGCGGTGGTCGGCGGCACCGGTGTCACCGATGAGTTCTGGACGCCGGGCCACGACACCAGTGAATGGCATGAAGTGATGGTCGAGATCAGCGGCCCGTTGGTGATCGACTGGCAATTGCTGTTTGATCGTCAATGGATTGCCAACCGCTACCGCCGCGCCTGGCGCCCGGCTGCGCATTTCGGTCTGCCACGGTTGCCGCGCGTGCCGGACAAGGGCGAGGGCATGGGCCGCGTGGCGTATGCCGATGCCCGTCAGCATCGCGACATTCTGCAGTCGCTATTCCGTGCCCTGAACAGTGGGCAAAAACGCGTGTGGATGGCCACGCCGTACTTCCTGCCAACGTGGAAAATCCGCCGCTCCTTGCGCAAGGCTGCCGCGCGTGGTGTCGACGTGCGTTTGCTGCTGACCGGGCCGCGCACCGATCACCCGTCAGTGCGTTACGCCGGGCATCGTTACTACCCGCGCCTGCTCAAGGCCGGGGTGCAGATCTTTGAATATCAGCCGTGCTTTTTGCATTTGAAAATGGTGCTGGTGGACGATTGGGTGAGCATTGGTTCGTGCAACTTCGACCATTGGAACCTGCGCTTCAATCTGGAGGCGAATCTGGAGGCGCTGGATCCGTCGTTGACGGCAGCGGTAGAGGCGAGTTTTGTGAAGGACTTCGGGCTGAGTCAGCTGGTGAGTCTGGAAGAGTGGCAGCGTCGGCCGTTGTGGCGGCGGGTGAAGCAGCGGGTCTGGGGGTGGGTGGATCGGGTGGTGGTCAACATCCTCGATCGCCGCGGATAAAACCGATTTTGAATACACCCTAAATCCAATGTGGGAGGGGGCTTGCTCCCGAAAGCGGTGTGTCAGGCACTCATATGCTGAATGACACTCCGTCTTCGGGAGCAAGCCCCCTCCCACAGGGTTTTGCAGTGTTGCCGCTGTGTTTGATCGTTCCCACGCTCTGCGTGGGAATGCAGCCCGTGACGCTCCGCGTCACTGGACGCGGAGCGTCCCTTGAGGCATTCCCACGCGGAGCGTGGGAACGATCATCGGGGCAAAAACCGGTTACAGCAGTTCAAAGCTCTGCTGCGTCACGTCCTGCGAATCCAGGCCGATCTGTACGTTGAACTTGCCAGGCTCGGCCGCGTATTTGAGCTGGGCGTTGTAGAACTTCAGGTCATCCTCGGTGATGGTGAAGTGCACGACTTTCTGTTCGCCGGCCTTGAGCATGATTTTCTGGAAGTTCTTCAGTTCTTTGACCGGACGGATCATCGAGCCGGTAACGTCCTGAATGTACAACTGCACCACGGTTTCGCCGTCACGCTTGCCGGTATTTTTCAGCATGACACTGGCGTCGAGCTTGCCGGTGGCGTTCAGCGTGGTCGACGACAGCGCCATGTCGCTCAGGGCGAAATGGGTGTAGCTCAGGCCATAACCGAACGGGAACAGCGGCCCGGTGGTGTCATCGAAATACTGCGAGGTGTAGTTGCCCGGTTTGCCCGGCGTGAACGGCCGGCCAATGCTCAGATGGTTGTAGTACGTCGGGATCTGGCCCACGGAACGCGGGAAGGTCACCGGTAGCTTGCCCGACGGGTTGTAGTCGCCGAACAGCACGTCGGCGATGGCGTTGCCGCCCTCGGTGCCGCTGAACCAGGTTTCCAGAATCGCGTCAGCCGATTGGTTCTCTTCGAGAATGGTCAGCGGGCGGCCGTTCATCAACACCAGCACCAGCGGTTTGCCGGTGGCTTTCAGCGCGCGGATCAGCTCGCGCTGGTTTTCCGGGATGTTCAGGTCGGTGCGGCTGGACGATTCGTGGGACATGCCACGGGACTCGCCGACAGCGGCAACGATCACGTCAGCGTCCTTGGCCGCTTTGACCGCTTCGTCGATCAACACGTTGGCCGGGCGCGGATCATCGACCACTTCCGGTGCATCGAAGTTGAGGAAGTTCAGGTAATCCAGCACCTTCTTGTCGCTGGTGATGTTGGCGCCACGGGCGTAGATCAGGTTCGCCTTGTTGCCGATCAGCGAGCTCATGCCGTCGAACAGGGTGACCGATTGCGTCGGTTTACCCGCCGCTGCCCAACTGCCCATCATGTCGATCGGCGCTTTGGCCAACGGGCCGACCAGCGCGACTTTCGCGTCTTTCTTCAGTGGCAGGGTTTCGTTCTGGTTCTTCAGCAGCACCAGGCTGCGACGCGCGACGTCGCGGGCCTCGGCGCGGTGCAGACGGCTTTCGGCGTAGGTGTCGGCCGGATCGTCTTCAGCCTTGCCGATGCGCAGGTACGGATCCTTGAACAGGCCCATGTCGTACTTGGCCGCGAGGACTTCGCGCACGGCGTTGTCGATGTCTTTCTGTTCGATCTCGCCGGACTTGAGCAGCCCCGGCAGCTCTTTGCCGTAGAGGGTGTCGTTCATGCTCATGTCGATGCCGGCCTTGATCGCCAGCTTCGCCGCTTCACGACCGTCGCGGGCGACGCCGTGTTTGATCAGTTCGAAAATCGCGCCATGGTCGCTGACCGCCAGGCCTTTGAAGCCCCAGTCGCGACGCAGCAGATCGTTCATCAGCCAGGTGTTGGCGGTGGCCGGAATGCCGTTGATCGAGTTCAGCGCAACCATCACGCCACCGGCGCCGGCATCGATCGCGGCACGGTACGGCGGCAGGTAATCCTGGTACATCTTCACCGGGCTCATGTCGACGGTGTTGTAGTCGCGACCGCCTTCAACCGCGCCATACAGGGCGAAGTGTTTGACGCTGGCCATGATGCTGTCGGCCGCGCTCGGGGTGGCGCCCTGATAGGCACGCACCATCACGCCGGCAATGCGCGAGGTCAGGTAGGTGTCTTCACCGAAACCTTCGGAGCTGCGGCCCCAGCGCGGGTCGCGGGAGATGTCGACCATCGGCGCGAAGGTGATGTCGAGGCTGTCGGCGGCGGCTTCTTTGGCAGCGACGCGGCCGGATTTGCCGATCGCGTCCATGTCCCAGCTCGAGGCGAGGGCCAGCGGAATCGGGAAAATCGTGCGGTGACCGTGGATCACGTCGTAGGCGAAAAACATCGGGATCTTCAGACGGCTGCGCATCGCCGCGTCTTGCATCGGGCGGTTTTCCGGGCGGGTGATCGAGTTGAACGTACCGCCGATGTTGCCGGCGGCGATCTCTTTGCGGATCAACTCACGAGGCATTTCCGGGCCGATGCTGATCAGGCGCAACTGGCCGATCTTCTCGTCGAGGGTCATTTGGTTCATCAGGTTGCTGATGAACGCGTCCTTGTTTTCCAGGGGTACCGGGGTCGTGGCGGCCAATACTTGATGACTGGCCAGGCTGACGAACAGACCCAGCAAACACAGCTTCTTCATGAATGTTTTTCTCAAGGGCACAAACGGCGATGCAACGCCGGCCAGCCAAAATTTAGGGAGCGACTATTGTTGTTCGGGTGCAGGCTCAAAAAAGCAGAGCCAAAAACGACAGCCGACACTGCGGCAGCGTGATCGCGCAGGGCACTTTTTAGCCCATTGGCGCGTCGTAATCCAGCGGCGCGGCCGATTATGCCCCAAGAGCCGGCGCAGAGTGTTTCGCGCTCGGTTTTTATAATGAAATGTGCCAAGGAGCATCACTGCGATGAATGTAAGCCCAACCAATCGCTCGCGTTTGCAGGTCGTCACCCTGCTGATGCTGGCCACGCTGTTGACCGCGTGCGGCATCAACAATATCCCGACCCTCGACGAACAGGCCAAAGCCGCGTGGGGGCAAGTGCAGAACCAGTACCAGCGGCGTGCCGACCTGATCCCCAATCTGGTGGAAACGGTGAAGGGTTACGCCAAGCATGAAGAGGAAACCCTGACCGCCGTGATCGAAGCGCGGGCGAAAGCCACGTCGATTCAGGTCGACGCCAGCACGCTCGACAATCCCGAGAAGCTCAAGCAGTTCCAGCAAGCGCAGGATCAACTGACCGGTGCGTTGAGCCGGTTGATGGTGGTCTCCGAGCGCTACCCGGATCTGAAGGCCAACCAGAACTTCCTCGCCCTGCAATCGCAACTTGAGGGCACCGAAAACCGCATCGCCGTGGCGCGCCGCGATTTCATTCTGGCGGTGCAGAAGTACAACACCGAAATCCGCACCTTCCCCGGTCGCCTCTGGCACAGCGTGATGTACAGCGACCTGCCGATCCGCGAAACCTTCGAAGCCACCACGCCCGGTGCGGAAAAGGCCCCGGAAGTGAAATTCTGAGAAAGCCTGTGTAGGAGCTGCCGCAGGCTGCGATCTTTTGACGTTGGTTTGTAGAATCAAGATCAAAAGATCGCAGCCTTCGGCAGCTCCTACAGGGGATCGGTGGGGGGTATGCATGCGTGTGTTGAAGATGGGGCTGGTGTTGCTGTTGTGGGTATTCGCCCTCAGCGCCCGGGCCGAGTTGACGTTCCCGGCGCTGAGCGGCCGGGTGGTGGACGAAGCGCAGATGATCGAGCCGTCGGTGCGCGCGCAGCTGGGCCAGCAGTTGCAGGCCCACGAGCAGGCGACCGGCGAGCAATTGGTCGTCGTCACCGTGCCGGATCTACAGGGCACCACCATCGAGGATTTCGGCGTTCAGCTCGGCCGGCACTGGGGCATCGGCCAGAAGGACAAAAACAACGGCGCGCTGCTGATCGTCGCCCGTGACGAGCGCAAACTGCGCATCGAAGTCGGTTATGGTCTGGAGGATCGGCTGACCGATGCGCAGTCGTCAGTGATCATCCATCAAGTCATCACGCCCGCGTTCAAGACCGGAAATTTCAGCAAAGGCATCAGCGACGGCGTCGCGGCGATGCTGGTGGTGCTCGGCGGCAATCCGCTGGACGAGCCGTCGACGGTGTATGAATCGAGCGGTGATCCGTCCGATGATTTCATCTCGCGGCATCCCGGTTTGTTCGTATTTTTGGTGATGTTGTTCATCCTGACCGTGTTTGTCTTCCAGATGCTCGGTATCCTGCCCGCCGGCCGGGGCGGTGGTGGCGGAGGCGGCGGCTTTGGCGGTGGAGGTTTTGGTGGCGGCGGCGGTGGAGGCGGGGGCTTCAGCGGCGGCGGGGGCAGTTTCGGCGGCGGTGGATCGTCCGGCGGCTGGTGACATTAAAAGAATAATGAGCAGGCACTTTTCAACATGGCATTACTGACCGAACACGAACAACGCAAAGTCGCCGAAGCGATCGCCCGGGTCGAGCGCGACACCGACGCCGAACTGGTGACAGTGCTGGCCGCCCGCGCCGACGACTACGCGTACATCCCGCTGCTGTGGGCGAGTTTGCTGGCGCTGGTGGTGCCGGGCGTCGTGCACTACCTGACCGGCTGGCTGACCATGCACAGTCTGCTGCTGGTGCAGTGGGGCGCGTTTATCGTGCTGTGCCTGCTGTTTCGTTTGCCGAAAATCACCACGCATTTGATCCCGCGTCGCGTGCGCCACTGGCGGGCGTCGAACCTGGCGCGACGGCAGTTTCTCGAACAGAACCTGCATCACACCGTGGGCAGCACCGGGATGCTGATTTTTGTCTGCGAGGCGGAGCGCTATGTGGAGATTCTGGTGGATGAGGGGATTTCCAAGCGGCTGGATAACAAGAGCTGGGATGTGATTGTCGCGGCGTTTACCGAGCAGGTGCGGCAGGGGCGCACGCTGGAAGGGTTTGTGACGTGTATTGAGGCGTGTGGGGAATTGCTCAAAGTGCATGTGCCGGTGACGCAGGTGAGGAATGAATTGCCGAATCGGTTGGTGGTGTTGGCCTAGATCAAAAGATCGCAGCCTTCGGCAGCTCCTACATTGGCCTCTGTAGGAGCTGCCGAAGGCTGCGATCTTTTGATTTGTGCCGTTCGGTAAATAAGAGCGTGTCCCCGACCCCCATCCCCCCTAAAATACCCGCCATTCCCGATTTCGCCCGTCCGAGGCCGCTTTTTCATGTCCGTTACCGTCCCGTCCACCAAACCTGCGCCCGATCACCACGCCCAGTTCATCGAGCTGCTGCAATCCAGCCTCGAGCAGAACGGCTTCATCAAACTGGTGCTGGCCAAGTACGTCGGTGAAGAGGCGGAGCTGCAGCGGGTCATCATCAAAGCGGTCACCGTCAAAGCGCAGCCGAACCTGTCCTTCGTCTATCGCTACAAGACCCGCGACATCACCAAAAACCTGCCGCTGAGCGAAGGCGTGGCGACGATTGCTACACTGCTGCCGGCCTCGTTCAAAAATGCGCATTTACTCGCCGTGACTGACGAAGCCCAGCTCGAATACAGCAAAAAGGGCAAGAGTTCGCTGTTCAAGAGCAAACCTCAGCAATTGCGCGAAGCACCGTCCGCCGAGCACAACCGCGAGAAAAACCGCTTCCTTGAGCTGAGCCGACCGTTCCTCAAGGACTTGGGCGTGACCAACGCGCAGCAAGAGCTGATCCCGGCGATGTCGCGCAAGTGGAAGCAGATCAACAAATTCATCGAAGTATTCAGCCATGCGCTGACCACCTCGCCGCTGGCGTTGGACAAACCGGTGCGCGTCGCGGATTTCGGCTCGGGCAAGGGCTATCTGACCTTTGCGATTCACGATTACCTGCGCAACACCTTGAAGGCCGAGGGCGAAGTCACCGGCGTCGAGTTGCGCGAAGAAATGGTCAACCTGTGCAACGCAGCAGCGGCGAAGCTTGATCATCCGGGGCTGGTGTTCAAGTGCGGTGACGTGCGCAGCGTGGCGCCGAGCGAACTGGACGTGATGATCGCTTTGCATGCCTGCGACATCGCCACTGACTACGCGATCCACACCGGCATTCGTTCGGGGGCGTCGATCATCATGTGCTCGCCGTGCTGCCACAAACAGATCCGCCTGCAAATCCAGAGCCCGGCGCTGCTCAAGCCGATGCTGCAATACGGTTTGCACCTCGGTCAGCAGGCGGAAATGGTTACCGACAGTTTGCGGGCGCTGTTCCTGGATGTATGCGGTTACGAGACCAAGGTGTTCGAGTTCATCTCGCTCGATCACACCAACAAGAACAAGATGATTCTCGCGGTGAAACGCGCCGAGCCGGTCGATCCGGCTCAGCTGTTGGTGAAGATCGAAGAGTTGAAAGCGTTCTACCACATCAGCGAACACTGCCTGGAAACCCTGCTGCGCGCCGACGGTTACCTGGCCTGATTTTGTAGGAGCAAGGCTTGCCCGCGAAGGCGATCGTGCTGTCGCCATCGCGGGCAAGCCTTGCTCCTACAAGTCATGTGGTGGCAATGCGGGCTGGTTGCACCGTGGTTTTGCGGCCGAGCATGACCGTTGCGATGACACCACACGCAAACACCCAGGTAATCGGCTCGACGTGTTCGCCAAAGAACAACGCCGAAAACGCGATGGTGAAGAAGATCTGCAACAACTGGATCTGACTGACCCGAGCGATCCCGCCCATCGCCAGCCCCGCGTACCAGGCAAAAAATCCAAGAAACTGCGAAAACAGCGCGACATAGCCAAACGCCCACCAAGCCTTGGCCGACACCGCGCCGTGATGTTGCAGCGCCAGATACAGCACCGGCCCGATCAACAACGGTGTCGACAGCACCAGCGCCCAGCAGATCACCTGCCAGCCGCCCATCTCCTTGGCCAACCGGCCGCCCTCGGCATAACCCAGACCACCCACGGCAATCGCGCCGAGCATCAGCAAATCCCCCGCCTGAATACTCCCAGCCCCGGTGTACAACGCATAACCGAGCACCAACGCACTGCCCAACGCGGCGCAGGCCCAGAAGGCTTTTGACGGACGCTCATGAGACAACCACGCGGCATACAGCGCCACGCACAGCGGCTGCAAACCGTTGACCAATGCCCCGTGCGACGCCGGCAGCGTTTGCATGGCCCACGCCGACAACACCGGGAAACCGAGGATCACTCCGGCGATCACCAGGCTCAGGCCTTTGACTTGCTGCCACGTTGGCCACTTTTCGCGGCGCCACAACAACAGCATCGCCGCCGGAATCGCCGCGAACAACGCGCGACCCAAGCCGTTGAGCAGCGGATGCAGTTCCTGCACCACGATGCGGGTGAAGGGCAGGGTGAGGCTGAAAATCACCACGCCGAGCAGGCCGAGGGCCATGCCGGTGTTTTCGCGCGAGGACATGAGGGGAGACCAGAATCGTAGAGAATTGGAAGGTGTCCTCATCTAGCCATAAACCGGGGGGGTGTGGCTGTTACAGCTAGGCACTTACTTATCCGTACAGTTGCGGGTAATCCCCGCAACGTAGGAGCCCGTTGTTACCCGTCACTGTCGAATAGGTCTACCTTGAACACTCCCAAGCATTTCCCAGAGGAGTCCTCCCCATGGCCGCGAAAAAGATTCTGATGCTGGTTGGCGATTACGTCGAAGACTACGAAGTGATGGTGCCGTTTCAGGCACTGCAGATGGTCGGGCACACCGTCCACGCCGTGTGCCCGGACAAGCCGTCCGGCGGTACCGTGCGCACTGCGATCCATGACTTCGAAGGCGACCAGACTTACAGCGAAAAACCCGGTCACCTGTTCGCCCTCAACTTCGACTTCGCCAAGGTCAGCGAAGGCGATTACGACGCGCTGCTGATCCCCGGCGGTCGGGCCCCGGAATACCTGCGTCTCAACGAAAAAGTCCTCGACCTGGTGCGCGCCTTCGACAAGGCCGGCAAACCGATCGCGGCGGTCTGCCACGGTGCTCAGTTGCTGGCAGCGGCCGGCGTGCTCGAAGGTCGCGAGTGCAGCGCCTATCCGGCCTGCGCCCCGGAAGTGCGACTGGCGGGCGGTACGTACATCGACATCGCCGTGACGGATGGCCACGTTCAAGGCAATCTGGCCACAGCCCCGGCATGGCCGGCGCACCCGAACTGGCTGGCCGGTTTCCTCGGCTTGCTCGGCACTAAAATCACCCTGTAACGAGGATTCGCCGATGTGCGAGCTCTACGTCAAGGCCGACCCGATTCTCTACGAATCACGCTCGCGCTCGCTGCGCATCTGCGGCGTGGTGACGACGTTGCGTCTGGAGAATCAGTTCTGGGACATCCTCAGCGAGATCGCCGAGGTCGACGGCATGACCACCAACCAATTGATCGCCAAGCTGTATGAAGAGGTGATGGATTATCGCGGGGAGGTGGTGAATTTTGCGTCGTTCTTGCGGGTGAGTTGTACGCGGTATTTGAGTCAGCGGCGGGGGGCGGTTCCGGAGTTATCGGTGGTGCGGGCTGGGGTGAAATAGCCTGGACCGCGTTGACTCATTCGCGAGCAAGCCCGCTCCCACATTGGATCTGTGGCGTTCACAAATCCCCTGTGGGAGCGGGCTTGCTCGCGAAGAGGCCGGTACAGGCGCTACAAATCCAGGATCAGAAAAACCGCGTCAAACTCACCTTGGCATTTCGCCCCTGGCTGTAAGCCATGTCGCCACTCAACGCCGGCCGGTAGCTTTCGTTGAACAGGTTATCGACGGTCAAATTGACCTCGGTGCCTTTCAGATACGGCTGCTGCGGTTTCCAGTTGGCGAACAGGCCCTGAACGTTGTAACGGTCGTTGTCGTAGTGATCGTAGTAAACATCGCCCAGCGAGTTTTTGCTCTGCCCATACAGGTCGCTCGGCAGGCGATCGGTCTTGCGCACGAACTCGCCCTGCCAGCCGACCTGCGCGTCCCAGCTCGGAATCTTAACGCCCACAACGGCGATCCATTTCGGCGGCGGAATGTCCCGCGCCCAGACGTCCGGGCCCCAGGGATTGGTGTAGGCGCCTTCGTGTTTGCCGGTCATCCACGAGTACGACAGCGAGCCGAACAGGTAGCTCGAGTCGTAGAAACTCTCGACCTCGAAACCCTTGATGGTCAGCCCGCCGATGTTGCGGTAGTTGCTCATCGGCCCCGAGCCTTTGCAGTCGGTGGCGATGCTGCCGCCCTTGTTCCACTGATTTTGGCAACCGATGCCGGTGGCTTTGAAAATCTCGTCGTCGATCTTGTTGCGGAACAGCGTGGTGCGGATCTGCACGTTGTCGTGGTCGGCGAACACGTTGGAGAAGTGGCTGATGTTGCCCGCGCGCCAACCGGTGATGCGCTCCGGATCGAGGTCGACGCTGGTCGCGGTGCGGCTGCCCAAACCCTGCACTTCATATTGTTCATCGAGCACCGGCGCGCGCCAGGTTTTGCTGTAGTCGACGAAGAATGCGACGTCCGGGGTCATTTTCCAGAACGCCGACAGGCGCGGTGACCAACCGGTGTAGGTGCGGTCGCTGTAGTCGTGGCCGATCTCTGGATCCTGACTGCTGTAGTACGGCGCGTCGTTGGCTTCGCCGCGATTGCGCACGTGGTCGTAACGCACGGACGGCGTCAGGGTGAAGTCGCCGTAGGTGATCGCGTCTTGCAGGTAAACGCTGTTGGTGTCGACCTTGCCCTTGGGCATGAAGTACGGCTGGAAGTGGCCGAAGTTGTACTTGGGCACATCGTAAGTCGCGCCGGGCATCCACATGTCGGTGTTGCGCGCATGCTTGCGGATTTCCACGCCGCTGGTCACGGCATGTTCCAGCGAACCGGTTTCGAAGCGGCTGATGTTGCGCAGTTCGACGATGCGATCCTTGTAATCGGTGTCCATCTTGCGTCCGCCAGATGCGGCCTGGAAAAACGCCGTGGCGTCGCGTTCGTCGGTCTGATCGGTGTCGGATTCCGAGTAGCTCAACTTCATGTCGATCAGACGGTTATCCAGCGGCTGATACTGGTAGTACGTCGACCACGTGGTGTCGATGGTTTCGCGATTGGCGAGGAAGCGTTTCAGCGCACCGTCGTAGCCGTATTTTTTGATGTTGTCCGGTGTCGGCGGGTTCGGGTAGGTCGCCGAAGAGAACGGCGTCCAGCGCTGGCTTTCCGAATGCGAGTACATCATCCCGGCGCTGTGCTCGTCGTTCAGGTGCAGGTTGACCTTGACCAGTTGGCCGTCGAGATCCAGCGCACTGTTGGGCAAACGCTTGGGGTTGATCGGGTAGTAGTTGTCCGGATTCGGCAGGTTGTCGGCGAGCTTCATATCGCCGCCGTCGCGTTTGGTCAGGTACACCAGCGCGTCGGCGCGGCCATCGTCGGTGCGGCCGAACACTGCGCCGCTGTAGGTTTGCTGATGGTCGTTGCTGGCGTAACCGTATTTGACCATCGCACCGCTGTTGCGGCCTTCCTGGAGCATGTCCGGCGCGTCTTTGGTTTCCATGTGCACGGTGCCGCCGAAACCACCGTTGCCGGTGAACAGCGAGTGCGGGCCTTTCTCCACTTCGATGCTGCGGATCAGCTCCGGCTCGATGAAAATCGTCCCTTGCTGATAACGCTCGAAGCCGCTTTTGGTCGCGCCATCGAGGGTCAGCGGAACGTCTTCGGCTTCGCCCAGGCCCCAGATATTGATCTTCTGGCCGCCCGGTTTCATCGAGCCGCTCATGCTTACGCCAGGCAATGTCGCCAACAGCGCAGGCACGTTGTTCGGTTGATGGCGATCAATGTCAGCCTGGGTCAGGGTCGAGCGGCCGACGGTGCTGGAGTCGACTTCGGTACCGGTGCCGATCACGCTCAACGCGTCGAGCTGAATGCTGTCGCTGCTGCTGGTGACCGATTCCACCGGGCGCACCACGTAGGTTTGATTGACCTTGATCAGGCCGAACTGGCTGTTGTCGAGCAACTGGCGGATCGCCGCTTCCGCGCTGAATTCACCGTCGATGGCCGGCGCCTTGAGGTTGCGCAATTGCGCTTCGTCGAACAGCAACTGGATCTTCGCTTGCTGAGCGATCTGGCTCAGCGAGGTCGCCATCGACTGCGCCGGCAATTGCAGACGGATGGCCTCGGCGTGGGCTTGCACGCTGAACGCCAGGCAGGCGGCGAGCAGGGTCGGTCGAAGGCAGGTGAGCGGGTACGGCGAAAGCACGCGAAACATGGAATCCCCCAGGGCGGCGAAAAGGCCAAAAAGGCCTGCGTCAGCAACGCAGACCCGGAGGAAGACGCGGCAGGCAAAAAAAACCTCACATGCGAATGCAAAATATTCTCATGTGAGGTTGTTTCAGCGATTTTCGATGCGGATCCGACCGTCGGCCAAGGCTACGGTTATCACCGGGATCAACGCGGGGAGGGCGCTGATCAACGCGTCGGGATCTTCGACGTCGAGGTTGCCGGAGACTTTGATCTGCCCCAGTTTTGCGTTCGCCAGCAGCACCGGTTTCGCCCGGTACTGATTCAACTCATCGACCAGACTCGACAGTTCGCGATTGCGAAACGACAAATGCCCGGTGCGCCAATCGGCGACCTGACTGACTGCCACCGTTTGCTGTTGCATGTCGCCACTGGCGAGATCGACCGCCACTTGTTGTTGCGCGCCAAGCAGCAGCGGTGCGCGTTTGTCCGGGGCGAACGCGACCTGACCGTGGGCGACGCTGACGACCAGTTGCTGATCGGTGCGCCGCACATCGAAACCGGTGCCGACCACGCGCACCGTGGCGTCGCCGCTGTGCACCCACATCGGCCGCTCCTTGTCCGGCGCGACTTCCACATAGAATTGGCCGCGCTCGAGAAAAATCCGCCGCTGATGGCTGTCGAAGTCGATGCGCAACTGCGTGTTGGCGTTCACCGACAAGGTGCTGCCGTCCGGCAATTCGACGGTGTGCATGCCTTTCGATTGAGCGGTGATCTGTTGCTGATAAACCTCGTGGGACGTGCCCAGATGCGAGGCCAAAACGGCGCAGACCAAAGCTGCCGCGACTGCCAGGGCCGGGCGCCAGGCGTTCTTCGATTTGCGCGCGCGGATCGGCGTCGGTTGATTGAGTTGCTGCAAGGCGCCGAGGTCGGCCCACAGTTCTTCGAAGGCGCGATAGGCCTTGGCGTGTTCCGGTTCGCGCAGCCAGCGCTCGAACGCCTGACGCACGGTGCGACCCTGTGGCTGGCGGTTGCGGGTGAACCACGCGGCGGCTTGGGCGTCGATGCTGTTATCGGCCTGGTCGCTGTCGAAATCGTAAGGGTGGTTCATGCTGGCTGCTCCGTGCCGTTGTCGTGATCCAGGCGTTGCTTGCAATGCATCAGGGCGAAGGCGATGTGTTTCTCCACCATGCTCAGGGAAATCCCCATGCGCTCGGCGATCTGCGCCTGACTCAAGCCTTCGAAGCGGTGCAGCATAAGGGCCTCGCGCCGACGTGGCGAGAGTTCGGCGAGGACTTCTTTCAGTTGCTCAAGGCGTTGCTGGCGCTGCGCGGCGGCCATCGGCTCGTGATGTTCATCACTGACCGGCTCGGCATCGTTGTCGTGATGGGGCTGGACGATGTGCCGCACCTTTTGTTTACGCCAGTGATCACGCAGCAGATTGCGCGCCATCTGAAACAGAAACGCACGCGGCTGCTCGACCTTGGCGCGGTCGCGATAGTCGAGCCATTGGGTGAACACGTCTTGAGTCATGTCCGCCGCGTCACTGGGATTCTCCGTGCGCTTGCGCAGGTAATGCAGGATGTCCCCGTAAAACCGGCGAAAAGCATCGGCCGACAGCGGATCGGGCGTGAGGCGAGGCATGGATATCCTTCTTGACGAAGCAGGGCGCAGAAAGCACCGGATGATATCGAGAATTATTGTCATTTGTCATGTTGGCGATCACATCTGTCATCGAACAGTGGCTAAACCGGCGAAACGGGCTTTACTTTCGGGGGGGCAAATCGACAGGAGCAGCAACATGTCCGGATGGTACGAGTTGAGTAAAAGCAGCAACGGCCAGTTCAGGTTCGTCCTGAAAGCGGCGAACGCCGAAACGATTCTGACCAGCGAGCTGTACACCACTCGCGCGGCGGCCGAAGGCGGCATCGCCTCGGTGCAAACCAACAGCGCGCTGGATGACCGTTACGAAAAAAAATCGACGAAGGACGGCCATCCGTACTTCAACCTCAAGGCGGCCAACCATCAGATTATTGGCAGCAGCGAGGCGTATTCATCGGATGCGGCGTGCGACAAAGGCATCGCCAGCGTCAAGGCGAACGGGCCGACAAAAGCCATCAAGGACAAAACCCTGCCAGTCCTCTAACCCCATTTCAAATCCACCAAAAATCCCCTGTGGGAGCGGGCTTGCTCGCGAATGCGGTCGATCAGTCAGCATCTTGGTTGACTGACACACCGCCTTCGCGAGCAAGCCCGCTCCCACATTGGGTTTTGCGTTTTTCGGGAGATCAGCGCTGGAGTTCAGGATGGTGCAGTTGGGGCTGGCCTGCCGCACACATCCCCTGTAGGAGCTGCGGCACGCTGCGATCTTTTGATTTTGAACTTGTAAAAATCAAGATCAAAAGATCGCAGCGTGCCGCAGCTCCTACAGGGGTTTTGATTGCCGGGGGATCAGCGCAGGGTTTTCAGGATTGCTTGTAGTTGGGTCTGGCCTGCCGCGCTCAATGCAAATACCGGCAGGCGTGGATCACCCACTTCCAGCCCGGTCTGGCGTAACCCGGCCTTGATCGTCGCCGGCAAGCCGCCCTTCAGAATGAAGTCCAGCAGCGGCAACTGGCGATAAAACAGATCCCGCGCGCGATCCAGATCGCCCGCCATCGCTGCTTCATACAGATCCAGATTCAACTGCGGAATCAGGTTCGGCGCTGCCGTGCACCAGCCCTTCGCCCCGGCCGCGAACGCTTCCAGCGCCAGTGGATTGCAGCCGTTGTAAAACGGCACCTGACCTTCGCCGAGCAATTGCAGTTTGTGCATGCGCTGGATGTCGCCGGTGCTCTCCTTGACCATGGTCACGTTTTCCACGGCATTGACGATGCGCAGAATCAGATCGACCGACATGTCGGTGCCGCTGGTGGCCGGGTTGTTGTAGAGCATGATCGGCACGCCGATGCTCTCGCCAATCGCGCGGTAGTGGGCGAGGATTTCCGCTTCGGTGAGTTTCCAGTACGAGGCCGGCAGCACCATCACCACGTCGGCGCCGTGGGCTTCGGCGAAGCGTGCGCGACGCACGGCTTTGGCGGTGGTCAGGTCGGACACGCTGACGATGGTCGGCATCCGTTTGGCCACGTGCTTGATACTGAATTCAGCAACTTGATCCCACTCCGAATCGCTCAGGTAAGCGCCTTCGCCAGTGCTGCCCAATGGTGCGATGGCGTGGACGCCGCTGGCGATCAGGCGGTCGATCGATTGGCCGAGTGCTGGCAGATCCAGCCCTTCGCCATTGGCGCTGAACGGGGTGATGGTGTAGCCGATGATGCCGTGAATGTTGGACATGGGAGCGTCTCCGTAATGAGGTTTCAGTTCAGGCAATCGGCGTGTTGGCGCAGGTTCTGCCGAGCGTAATAGTTGAAGGCGGCGGCATGGCGTTTCGGCTTGGCGATCCAGTCATGGGCTTCGCGGCCCAGCGCGGGGATGATCGGTTTGATCGTGCCTGCCGCCATCGCCAGTAGCTGCAACTTCGCCGCGCGTTCGATCAATTGGGCGATGACACACGCCTCTTCAATCGTCGTGCCGGTCGACAGCTGACCGTGGTGCGAAAGCACAATCGCGCGTTTGTCGCCCAGCGCACCGGCGATCAACTCGCCTTCTTCATTGCCCACCGGCACGCCCGGCCAGCCTTCGAGAAACGCGCAGTCGTCGTACAGCGGGCACAGATCCATGTGGGAAATCTGCAGCGGCACTTCGAGCATCGACAGCGCGGCAACGTGCGTCGGGTGGGTGTGGATGATGCAGTTCACGTCCGGGCGAGCGCGGTACACCCAGCTGTGAAAACGGTTGGCCGGGTTGGCCATGCCGTGACCTTCGAGAACCTCCAGATCCTCGTTGACCAGCAGCAGGTTGCTCGCGGTGATTTCGTCGAAACCCAGGCCCAATTGCTGAGTGTAATAGGTGCCGGGCTGCGGGCCACGGGCAGTGATTTGTCCGGCCAGGCCGGAGTCGTGACCATTTTCGAAAAGAATCCGGCAGGTCAAAGCCAGCTTTTGCCGGTCTGTCCACGTATTATCCGCAAGGCTTTTTTGCATCTGGGTCAGCGCTTGTTTGACCAGTTGGTCTTTGGGTAGTGCTAATGTCTTGGCCATGTCTGTGTCCTTTGGGTGATTGCAAATGACACGAAAGAGGCTATATGACACAAAGTGTCATTGGCAAGCACAAATTGTCGCTTCCTTGATGGAATAACCGCTGCGCATGTCTATCCGTTTGAAATTATTGAGAAAAAAACTTGGCGTAACCCTTGAGGCACTGGCCGAAAAATCCGGCATGACCAAGAGTTATCTGTCGAAAGTCGAGCGCGGGCTGAACACCCCGTCGATTGCCGCCGCGTTGAAACTGGCGAAAGCGCTGAACGTGAAGGTCGAGGAATTGTTCTCGGAAGACAACGTCAGCCTCGACAGCTACAGCCTGGTACGCAGCCACGAGCGGCAGTCACTGGCGGCGAATGATCAGAGCCCGGGTTATGCGGTGCTGGCGCATCAGGTCAGCGAGCGCAATTTGCTGCCGTTCATCATCTATCCGCCGAGCGAATTCAGCGACAAGACCTTCAAGGAGCATCTGGGCGAGGAGTTTCTATTCGTTCATGAAGGGCAGGTGGAAGTGGATTTCATGAACGAGAAAGTGTTGCTGCAACGCGGTGATGCGCTGCACTTCAATGCACAGAAACCGCACCGGATCCGGTCGGTAGGGGAGGTGCAGGCGCAGTTGCTGGTGGTGGTGCACAGCGCTGAGGATTGAGGCGCCCCCAAAAGCTTCGCGAGCAAGCCCGCTCCCACAGGGGAATGCATTCCAAATGTGCGAACTGGCTCGCCAGCGATTGATGCTGACTGACTCAACGATATCGCTGGCAAGGCAGTTCCCACAGGGGAATGCGATTCACATGTGGGAGCGGGCTTGCTCGCGAAGGCGTCGGTGCGGCTTACATCAAACCTCGACCGGCACCGACAATTTCGGACTGCCCAGCGCATGCGTCTTCGCATCAAAAAACCGCAACTCAACCCCCGTCCCGTCAAACACCTGCGCGTAGTGCCGCTTCTGATGCTGCACAAACGCCGCACTGCGCGGATAAATCGAGATGGCCACAGTCTTCGGTTTCGCCAAGCGTAGCGCCCGCACAATGTGCGCATCCTGCTCGGCCAACGCGTGGCCAAATATACACAAACCGCCGCCATGCCCGAGCAATTGCTGATAACAGAACGACAGATAATCCGAACTGCGAATGGTTTTGAGCTTGTCCGCACTCGGCCCTTCGGTGACGAACAGCGGCACGTCATCCAGCGTCTTGATCGTATTGTTGATCGCGAAGCTGCCGAGCAGCGTGCCCTCGGTCGAGGTCAGTTTGCGCGCGGTGCCGTCCTGATTGCGCACCAGGTGCAGGCCACCGTGCAGGTACAGCAGACGCGGTTTGTCAGTGGCGCTTTCGCTCAGATCGAAACTCGCGTTGGCGCCGTTGAACAGGTCGTCGATGGCATCGCTTTGGTGTTGCAGCGCCCAGTAGTTGAGCAAGTCGTAATTGGTGGTGAACACTGTGCGATAGCGCGCCAGTTCTTCATTCAGCGTCGCCAGCGTCGAGGCTTTCACCAGGCGCCACGGAATGTGCACGGCGTGCACCGTGTTGATCAGCGCTTCCTTGATCGCGTAGTAGCGATTGCGCGGGGCGGCGGAGCTGACGGCCAGCGCCTTGTTGACCCGGCTGGTGGTTTTCAGTGCGCCGAGCACCTGCTCGAAACTGCGCGTCTGCATTGCATCGAACACCGCCAATTCCGACGCACTCAACGGTTTCTCTTCGACGGTGCGGGCGTTTTCGAACAGCGAGTCGTAGCCGAAATCGTCCCACACCGCGCGGCTGGCGCCATTGCCCACCAGCAGGCCGTTGAACTCGGTCGCGGCGCGCAGGGTGTTCCAGTCTTCAAGGCTGGCGTCGACATCCAGAAAATCGGTCATTGCGTAGGCGGTCTCAAAACATAGGGGCTGATGGGCGGCGACTTTATCACGAGCGGGCATTGAGCCAGATCAACATCGGCGCTGACCGATCGGTCGATGCTGTGCTTATCCGCTGAATCGGAGCAGTCGATTCGGCCCCTGTCAGGAGACGCGCGCATGACCAGCACCTTTTTCATTCCGGCGGTAAACATCATGGGCAACGGCTGCCTCGACGAAGCCATGGTCGCGATCCGCAACTACGGTTTTCGCAAAGCGCTGATCGTCACCGACACGGGGCTGGCCAAGGCCGGCGTGGCGACGATGGTCGCCGAGAAGCTGGCCATGCAGGACATCGATTCGGTGATTTTCGACGGCGCCAAAGCGAACCCGAGCATCGCCAACGTCGAGTCCGGGCTGGGTTTGCTCAAGGAAACCCGCTGCGATTTCGTCGTGTCGCTGGGCGGCGGTTCGCCCCACGACTGCGCCAAGGGCATTGCCCTGTGTGCAACCAACGGCGGGGAAATCGGTGATTACGAAGGTGTTGATCAATCGAGCAAGCCACAACTGCCGCTGATCGCGATCAACACCACCGCCGGCACCGCCAGCGAGATGACCCGTTTCTGCATCATTACCGACGAATCGCGTCACGTGAAAATGGCCATCGTCGACCGCAATGTCACGCCGCTGCTGTCGGTCAACGACCCGGAACTGATGGTCGCCATGCCCAAAAGCCTGACCGCCGCCACCGGCATGGACGCATTGACCCACGCCATCGAGGCTTACGTTTCGACCGCCGCCAACCCGATCACCGACGCCTGCGCGTTGAAAGCAATCACCCTGATCAGCAACAACCTGCGCCTGGCCGTGCGCGACGGCACAGATCTCGCCGCGCGGGAGAACATGGCCTACGCGCAGTTCCTCGCCGGCATGGCTTTCAACAACGCCTCGCTCGGTTTTGTGCACGCGATGGCGCACCAGTTGGGCGGTTTCTACGACTTGCCCCACGGCGTGTGCAACGCGGTGTTGCTGCCGCATGTGCAGACCTTCAACGCGCTGGTCTGCGCCGATCGCCTGACCGATGTCGCCCACGCAATGGGCGCCGACATTCGTGGTTGCAGCGCCGAGGAGGGCGCGCAAGCGGCGATCACCGCGATCCGCACCTTGGCCAAAGACGTCGACATCCCGAGCGGTCTGCGCGAACTCGGCGCCAAACTCAGCGACATCCCGATCCTCGCCACCAATGCACTGAAAGACGCCTGCGGCATTACCAATCCGCGCGCGGCGGATCAACGGCAAATCGAGGAAATCTTCCGCAACGCCTTCTAACGCTTGCCATCCCCCGGCGCGAACTTCACGCAGAGCATCGCGCCGACGGCCAGCAACGTGCACAGCAGCGACAATGGCCAAGCTTGTGGACTGGCGATCAGACTGGCCATCGCGCCGATGATCGCCGCCATCAATTGATGGATAAAACCGCTCAGTGCCATCGCATAAGCACCGGCAATCGGCGCGCCATCGTTGGCGCGTGACAGGCTGATCGGGTAGTTCAACGACTGCCCGAACACCGCCACGCAATACGGCAGCCAAAACAGTAGCGCGATGGAACTGGCCGCCAGACTGCCCAGCAACATCACGCCGCTACCGGCCAGCACCAGACCGACGCCAACGGTCATCAACCACGCCTGACCGGTGCGCAACACGAAGTGATTGACCGCCAGCGCACCCAGAAAATACGCCGCGCTGATTGGCCAGCCGAGCAAACCGTAATCCACCGTCGACCAGGCGAACGGCCCCTGCAAAACCAGCGGCGCTGCGGTGTTGAAGGCGATGATCACGCCGTAGCCCAAACCACCGGCCAGCGCCGGCAAAAGAAATGCCCGATGCAGCAGAATCTGCCGATAAGCCGACCACGATGAGGCGCTGATCGGTTCGTCAGCGACGGCAGGGAAAGCCACCCGCGAAACGATCAGCGCCATCACCAGGCAGACCACGCCGAGCAGGTAGAAAATCGCCTGCCAGCCCAGCGTCACCTCGATGATCGAGCCCAAGTATTGGCCGATGCCCAGCGCCACTACGAACGAGATCGAAATCCACGACAACGCCTTGGCCAGCAGATCGCCGCGAAAGCTGTCGCGGATCAGCACCCGCGCCATCACCGAAATACCGCTTGCACCGATGCCTTGCAGCAGTCGCAGCAGCAAAAACCACTCAAGCGTCGAACCCAGCGGCAAGGCCAGATTGGCCAGGCCGTAAATCGCCAGCGCCGCCAGCAACACCGGTTTGCGGCCAATGCGCTGGGCCAGACTGCCCCAGAACAACATCGGCAGCGCCATGCCGATCAGGTACAGCGACAACCCCCACGACACCTGCGCAGGATCCGCCCGCAGATAACCGGCGATTTCCGGCAGCGCCGGCAAATAAATACTCATGCCCAACTGGGCAAGAAAAACCGTGCTACAGGTGATCAGGAGAGTGACGCTGGCGTTCATGATTCGTCCCTGTTTTCAGTCGTCGAGATCACAGCGGTGGGTGCGCAACAGCTCGGTGATCAGTTCACAGAAGCGGCGGATCAGTGCTGGCGGCATGTCCGCGCGCAGCGTAATGCGGATGGCTGCCTTACCTTGTGCCACCACCGGAAAAAACACCGCACTGGTGAAAAAACCCTGTTCGGCCAGTTCGCTGGCCACTCGATTGGCCACCGCCGCCTGCCCGCATTTGATCAAGCGGATGGCCATGTTGCTGTGGCATTGATCGGTGCTGATCAGGCTGTCGAAGAGGCGGATATTAGCCTGAAGGTTGCTTTGCAGCGCGGCGAATTCAGCGCTGCGATGCAGGCGGATCGACGCTCTGCCGGCACCGATCGCAGCGCAGTTGAGACTCTGCGACCAGTTGCTCGGCCCGCCGTAACGCTGGATCAATGTTTTCTGCCGCTCATTGCCCAGCATCACCAAACCGCCGCTGGCACCAAACGACTTGGCCAGCGACGCGACGATCAGGCAGTCCTCTTCCAGCGCCGCCACCCGTGGCCGCACCAGGCCGGCGCCGTGCTGACCGACCGCGGACAACGCATGGGAATCATCCAGATACAGAAACAGCCCGTAGCGATCCTTCAGATACAACAGACCTTCCATGTTGGCTACGCCGCCCATGCTGTACGCGCCATCGGCGATATACGCCACGCGGCCGTGTTGCTGGCAGGCGCGTTCGAGAAAATCCATATCGTTGTGCGGCGCGGTGACCACGCGGGTCTCATCGGCGCACGCAGCTTTCAAATGATTCATCGAGTAGTGCGCGTGGCGGTCGAAGACCATCACCGGCGGCTGACCTTCGGTGAAGATGCCGCTGGCCAGCAACGGCAGGATCCCCGCGCTGGCGGCGCTGCACGACAAGGTACTCAGACAGACCGTATCAAAGAGTTGCGACAACTCGTTTTCGTACTGCTCGAGAATCGCCAGTTTGCAGCGATTTTTCGAGTTGGCGACGCGCAAACTGCCGGTTTCACGCAGGGCGGCGATGGCGCCTTCGAGCAGGGCCGGGTGGTGATCGAGCCCCAGATAAGAGGTCGTGCAGAAGTGATGGAATTCACGCCCGTACTGATCGAGCAGGTGGTTGGGGCTTTTTACTTCGACATTGAGACCGGCGACTTTGCCCTGTTCGGCGATGTCCCAATCGTAGTCGGCGAGGGCAATGATCTTGCGGAAATTGGAATACAGATTCGGGGTGTGCAACGGAAGATTCACAGGCGACATTCCTTGAGCGTAGCGATCCATGGGGTGTTGCAATTTGTGTGTGTTGCCAGACTTTACAGAGCGAAAAGTCGGACAAAAATAGGCCGATTCCGCGAATCCTGAGAGGCAAAAGAGTTTTGTTTGTAGGGCGAAGCCATGAACGTTGGCGGATTAATCACATGTCTGACTTCAACGAAAACCGGGCTATCCTGCCGACTCGAATGTCCCCGCCAGCGAGACTTCCATGCTGCAAAAAAGCCTGATTCGCCGCCTCGACCTGATCACCCTGCAACTGTTTGTCGCCGTGCATGAAGAGGGCACGCTGACCCGCGCCGCCGCGCGCGAAGCCATTGCGGTGTCGGCGGCGAGCAAGCGCTTGATGGAGCTGGAAGAGGCGCTGGGCATCAGTTTGTTCGTGCGCCAGGCCAAGGGCATGACGCTGACGCCGGCGGGGGAAACGCTGCTGCACCATGCGCGGCAGATGTTGTTTAACGTCGAGAAGATGGGCCTGGAACTGGGCGAGCACAGCCACGGTGTGCGCGGCTATGTGCGCATGCTTGCGAACCTCTCGGCGATCATTCAGTTTCTGCCGGAAGACTTGCGCGACTTTTCCGCGCGGCATGCGCAGGTCAAGACTGACCTTGAGGAACGGCCCAGCGCCGGGGTGATTCAGGGCGTGCTCGATGGCGTCGCGGATCTCGGTATTTGCTCCAACGACAGTGACATCAAGGGCCTGCACAGCGTGTTGTACCGCGAGGACAAACTGGTGGTGGTGATGCTGCCGGAGCATCCGTTGGCCGCGCGTGAATCCGTAGCTTTTGCCGAAACGCTGGACAGTGATTACGTCGGTTTGCACGCGGCCAGTTCGATCAACATGCGCACCCACGCGGCGGCGCGGCAGGCGGGCAAGGTGCTGCGCATTCGCATTCATGTGCCGGGGTTTGATGCGGTGTGCCGGATGGTGCAGGCCAACATGGGCATCGGGATTTTGCCGCAGCGGGCGTATGAGTTGTTTGGTCAGGCGCTGGGGCTGCACGCGGTGCCGTTGACCGATGACTGGTCGGATCGCGCGTTGATTGTGGTGGTGCGCGATGAGGCGGGGTTGTCGCCGGTGAGCCGGTTGTTGTTTGAGCATTTGCGTGGGCAGTAGATCTCGATTGGCTGTTCTGGCCCCTTCGCGAGCAAGCCCGCTCCCACGGGGTTTTGTGCTGCATTCAAATAGTGTGGCTGGCATCAATCCCCTGTGGGAGCGGGCTTGCTCGCGAAGACTGATGTGAGCACGCCGCACATCTGACTGAAGCGTTCGCATTTCGCGAACGCCCTTTGCCGAACGAAGGTTGGATTCCTTCATCACCGCGCCTCTAGTCTTGCCGGCATATTCCAAGAACAAGAGGTACCCCGCGATGACTGCCCCCCTGAGTGCGATCAAAGTGATCGAAATCGGTACCCTGATCGCTGCGCCGTTCGCCGCGCGCATGCTCGCCGAGTTCGGCGCCGAGGTGATCAAGATCGAAGCCATGGGTCAGGGCGACCCGCTGCGCAAATGGCGCAAGCTGCACGAAGGCACGTCGTTGTGGTGGTACCTGCAATCGCGCAACAAGCAGTCGCTGGCGCTCAATCTCAAATCCCCGGAAGGCATCGAACTGGTCAAGCAACTGGCGACCGACGCCGACGTGATCATCGAAAACCTGCGCCCCGGTGCGCTGGAAAAACTCGGCCTGGGCTGGGACGTACTCCACGCGCTCAATCCCAACCTCACCCTCGTGCGCATTTCCGGTTACGGCCAGACCGGTCCTTACCGTGATCGCCCCGGTTTCGGTGCGATCGGCGAGGCGATGGGCGGCATCCGCTACACCACCGGCACCCCCGGTTCGCCACCGGCGCGGGTCGGTGTCAGCCTCGGCGATTCGCTGGCCTCCTTGCACGCAGTAATCGGCGCGTTGATGTCGCTGCTGCGGGTCAAAACCGGGCAGGGCGGTGGCCAGATCGTCGATGTGTCGCTGGCCGAAAGCGTGTTCAACGTCATGGAAAGTCTGGTGCCGGAATACGACATGCTCGGCCACGTTCGCGAACGTAGTGGCGGCGCTTTGCCCGGCATTGCACCGTCCAATACCTATTTAACGGCTGACGGCGCTTACGTGGTGATCGCCGGCAACAGCGATCCGATCTACAAGCGGTTGATGCAAACCATCGGTCGCGACGATCTGGCTGACGCCGAAGAATTCGCCCACAACGACGGCCGCGCAGCCAAGAGCGGAATCCTCGACGCCGCCATCACTCACTGGACGAGCAGCCAGCCGATCAACGACGTGCTCGCCGCCCTCGAAGCTGCCGAAGTCCCGGCCGGGCGCATCTATTCGGTGGCCGACATCGTCGCCGATCCGCACTATCAGGCGCGCGGCATGCTGCTCGACGCCGAACTGCCCGGCGGCGCAACCGTGAAGATGCCTGGCATCGTGCCGAAACTCTCGGAAACCCCCGGTGGCGTGAACTGGTCGGGGCCGACCCTCGGCCAGCACACCGACGGTATTCTCGCCGGTCTCGGCCTGACTGAACTCGACATCAAACGCCTGAAAAGCCAGGGAGTAGTGCAATGATTTCCGACTATTCGCAAACCTTGATCGTCCAGGAAGTCTCGCCTCGCGACGGCTTGCAGATCGAGCCGACGTGGGTGGAAACCGTCGACAAAATCGCGCTGATCGATCAACTGTCGCTGGCGGGTTTCAGCCGCATCGAAGCCGGCTCGTTTGTGTCGCCGAAAGCCATTCCGGCGCTGCGTGATGGCGAGCAGGTGTTCCAAGGCATTCAGCGTCAATCGGGGGTGATTTACGTCGCGCTGATCCCCAATCTCAAAGGCGCGCAGCGCGCACTGGAGGCCGGTGCCGATGAGCTGAATCTGGTGATGTCCGCCAGCCAGACGCACAACCTCGCCAACATGCGCATGCGTTGCGAGGGTTCACTGGCGGCGTTTGCCGACATTGTTGCTTTTGCCGATGGCTCGGGTGTGCGGCTCAACGGCAGCATCGCGACGACGTTCGGTTGCCCGTTCGAAGGCAAGATTGACGAGGATCGCGTGCTGCGGATTGTCGACGCTTATCAGGAACTGGGCATTCAAGGCATCACCCTCGCCGACACCACTGGCATGGCCAATCCGCGTCAGGTGGATCGCTTGATACGGCGGGTTTTGCAGCGGGTTTCGGCGACGGATCTCACACTGCATTTCCATAACACCCGGGGCTTGGGGTTGTGCAATGTGCTGGCGGCATACGAGGCAGGAGCGCGGCGATTTGATGCGGCGCTGGGCGGTCTCGGTGGTTGTCCGTTTGCACCCGGGGCGTCGGGCAATATTTGCACTGAAGACTTGGTGAATTTGTGCGATGAGATCGGCATTCACACCGGCATCGACTTGCCGCTGCTGTTGAAGCTCTCGCGCGGATTGCCGGATCTCCTCGGCCACGAAGTTCCCGGCCAACTGGCCAAGGCCGGGCGCAATTGCGACCTGCACCCGATCCCCACCTGATCACCCCTCTGTAGGAGCAAAGCTTGCTCGCGAACGCGGTGTGTCATTCAGCAGTGATGCGACTGCCCTGACGCCTTCGCGAGCAAGCTCGGCTCCTACAGGAACAGCGTCATAACCAGACAACAAAAACAATCGGACGCCCACCGGCAGTCCGCCTGGAGAAAAGCTATGAGCCTCAATGTAATGGAGGCGGGCGCGAGCTCGTCTGTCGATCACGACGCCGAAAAAGCCCTGGTCAGCAAAGTCGCCTGGCGCCTGATGCCGTTGATCATGGTCTGCTACCTGTTCGCCTTTTTCGACCGCATCAACATCAGCTTCGCCAAGTTCCAGCTGCAAGCCGACCTGAGTCTGAGCGACACCGCTTACGGCCTCGGCGCCGGGCTGTTTGTGGTCGGTTACGTGCTGTTCGAAGTGCCGAGCAACATGATGCTCTACAAGGTCGGCGCGCGACGCTGGATCGCGCGGATCATGATGTCGTGGGGCGTGGCGACGGCGCTGATGGTCTTCGTCACCAGCGAATGGCAGTTCTATGCGCTGCGCTTTTTGATCGGCGCGATGGAAGCCGGTTTTGCGCCGGGCGTGTTGTATTACCTGACGCTGTGGTTCCCGCAGCACTTCCGTGGACGCATCACTTCCCTGTTGTTTCTTGCCTCTGCATTCGCCGGGTTGGTCGGCGCACCGTTCTCCGGGCTGGTACTCGAACATCTCGACGGTGTGATGCAGATGCGTGGCTGGCATTGGCTGTTTCTGCTCGGTGGTCTGCCGTGCATCGGCCTAGGGTTTCTAGTGCTGACGCTACTCAAGGATCGCATCGAGGACGCGCACTGGCTGACCGCTGACGAGAAAAAATTGCTGTCCAGCCGCATTGCCCATCACGAACCGTACAAGAGCGGCGGTTCGTTGCTGGCGGCGCTACGGATTCCCGGGTTTCTGACCTTGGGTCTGATCTACTTTTTGATCCAGGTCGCGTCTTACGGCTTGAATTTCTGGGCGCCACAATTGATCCGCAGCGCGGGCACCGAGAGCCCGGTGATGATCGGTCTGCTGACCGCCATCCCTTACATCTGCGGGGCGATCACCATGATCGTGATCGGGCGGTTGTCGGACGCTACCGGCGAGCGCCGCAAGTTTGTTGCGGGGCTGGTGGTGGTCGGTGCGATCGGGTTCTTCAGTGCGGGGATTTTTGCTGATCACACCACGTTCCTGATCGTCGCCCTCGGCTTGCTCGGCGCCGGCATTATCGCCGCTATTCCAAGCTTCTGGACGCTGCCACCGAAGTTGCTGGCCGGTGCCGGCGCAGGTGCGGCGGGCGGGATCGCGGTGATCAATACGCTGGGGCAGTTCGGCGGCATCGTCAGCCCGGTGATGGTCGGGCGGATCAAGGATCTTACCGGCAGCACCACGCCGGCGCTGTATGTCATTGGCGTGGCGGCGTTGATCGCAGCGGCGCTGCTGTTGTGGGGATTGCCGCAGAAATTGCGCACGCTCGATAAGTACTGATATCAGCTCTGACGCCTTCGCGAGCAAGCCCGCTCCCACAGTTGAAACGCGTTCCCCCCTGTGGGAGCGGGCTTGCTCGCGAAGACTGATTTTCAGTCCCTGAAATTTATTGATCGCCCCATTATCCAACCACCGCTACATCCCTCTCAAACACCCCACCAAACTGAATCAACACCACCCCCGCAACCAACAACACCGCGCCAAACAGCCGAGGCAATGTCAGCTGTTTCTCCACCAACCCAAACAAGCCAAAGTGATCCAGCAGCATCGACGCGAGCACCTGACCCGCCAGCGCCAACGCCACAAACCCCGAAGCCCCGAGCTTAGGCAGCAACACCACCGCCAGCGCGACAAAACAAACCCCAAACGCACCGCCGGCCCACATCCACATCGGCGCCTTGCTGATAAACGCCAGCGACGGCAGCGGCAACCGCAACGCCAAAATCACCGGCAGCAACACCAGCACACTTACCAACAACGACGCCAACGTCGCCCACAATGGATGGCCCAATCCGCGCGCCAGGTTGCTGTTGATCGCGCTCTGAAACGGCACTACCGCCCCGGCAAATGCGGCCAACCCCAACAGACCCGCCCACTGCAACGTACTCATGATCATTCTCCAACAGGTTTTGCTGGACTCTAGAGTATTCATCGCGCAGATTTAAATTCCGTTTCGTCATCCAGAACATGCATGAGATGAATGATCTGCGCCGCATCGACCTCAACCTGCTGGTGATCCTCGACGCCTTGCTCAGCGAGCAGCACGTCACCCGCGCCGCCGAGCGCCTGCACCTCAGCCAACCGGCGGTCAGTCATGCGCTGGCGCGTCTGCGTGATTTGCTCGGCGACCCGTTGCTGGTGCGCGCCGGCGCAACCCTGGCGCCCACCGCGCGAGCGCTGGAACTGGTCGCACCGCTCGCTGAAGCACTCGCTCAAGTGCAATCGCTGCTGGCACCAAACACCTTCGATCCGGCCAGCGCCCGACGCACCTTTCGCCTAGCGATGTCGGACTACGGCGCGGCGATCATCCTCCCCGATCTGATCCGAACCCTGCGCCGCGAAGCGCCGGGCATCGACCTGCAAATCAGCCATGCCAGCCGTGAAGGCATGCTCGAAGGCGTGCTCAATGGCGATATCGACCTCGCCGCCGGCGTCTTCCCGGAAATGCCCCACGAATTGCGCAGCACGCTGCTGTTCGAAGAACGCTACGTCTGCCTGCTCGACCGCCATACCCTGCCGGCCAACGGCGTGCTCGATCTGCCCACCTACCTGTCGCGCCCGCACGTACTGCTGGAAATGCGCGGCAGTGGCACAACGGAAATCGAGCGAGCCCTGACCTCCCTGCGCGAACGCCGTCGCGTCGCGATCAGCCTGCCGCACTGGAACGTCGCGCCGCAGTTGATCAGTGGCACGGATTTGATTCTCACCGTGTCATCGCGCAGCGTGCGCGATTTGGAGCACGGGGATTTGATTGTTGTGCCGCCACCGTTTGATATTCCGGCGTTTACGTTTGTACTGGCTTGGCACAAGCGACGGGGTGGGGATCAAGCGTTGAATTGGTTGAATCGGAAGATTGAGGAGGGGATAGTGCGCGGCTGAACATTCATCAAGGAACGGGACGTGACAGTGAAGTCTGGATGGATAAGCGCGGTAACCCTTGGCATTTTGTTTTTGGTGGGTCAGGCCCACGCCGATTGCGTGAAACCTGAGTTTGAGGGGGAGTATGGCTTTGCTGCCTGCAAGGAGTGGCCAGCTTATCCGGGGCTAATCATTACGGCGAAGTCCCAATGGGAGCCCGGATCCACCCATGGCGAGACTGGGCCGGACGGCACTTACGATCTCGATCTGGCTATCTTGGAAGCGGGTACTGCGAATCCGCTCGCGAGCTGGCACCGCGATACTGCCTTTGAGTCAGATGCTATCGCCCTGCAAGAATTGATCATCGACACGGCCCGCTACAGGCTTACGCCAGAGCTGCGCGCATTTGGTGTGCGCGCTGACTTTAAGGGTTCCTCGCGGGTTAATCCGGTAGCTGAACACCAGTTATCGCTCTATGTGAAAGAAGGTCAAACGCTGCGTCCGGTACTTGAGCGCCTGGTGGTTTACGAGTTTGGCGGTGAGTGGGATGGCAACTGTGCTGGCGAGCGTTATGAGCTTTCGCGGACAGTCGAGATTGCGAAAACCACGAGTCATGGGTTTGCCGATTTGACTATCAAAACGCAGCGATCCGGGATTACCGGTGTCGCTGAGGGCGATGCGTGTGAGGACAAAGTCAGTGAAGCCAAACCAGTGCTGACAACACTGCGCTACGACGGCAAGGCTTATGTTTTGCCAAATGGGTTCAGTGGGTTGTAATTGACGTTGTTACTTCCGAATACCTCAGAGGTTACTGAACCGATGCTCACCGGCCTCAACCACCTGACCCTCGCCGTTAGCGATCTGAACCGCAGTCTGGCGTTTTATCGTGACGTATTACAGTTGCGCGTCGACGCGACGTGGGACGTCGGCGCCTATCTTTCGCTTCCGGGACTGTGGCTGTGCCTGTCGCTCGATCCATTACGCACTAGCGAGCCGGGCGCCGACTACACCCATTACGCCTTCAGCCTCAACGCTGCGGATTTTGCGCTTTTTGTACAAACGCTAAAAGCAGCAAACGTGCGGGAATGGCGCGATAACCGCAGCGAAGGTGCGTCGTTCTATTTTCTCGATCCTGATGGCCACAAACTCGAAGCTCACGTCGGCGATCTGGCCTCGCGACTCGCAGCGTGTCGGCAGAGACCGTACGCCGGCATGCGTTTTTACGACGGGCAGTGATCAGGCGCAATCGGCTGATATAGACTGGCCGCCACGTGTTCTGGCGCTTGCAGGTTTTCCATGACTCTATCGTTGCTAATGGCCGTTCTGGCCTCGGGTTTCATTTACGGCATCACGCCGGGGCCGGGTGTGCTGGCGGTGTTCGGTATTGGCGCGGCCCATGGGCGACGGGCCGGGGCGGGGTTTCTCTGCGGGCATCTGCTCGGCGATGTGGTCTGGTGCAGCACGGCGCTGATCGCGATTGTTGGCGCTCGGGAAATCGGCAGCACGGCATTCGACGTGCTCGGCGTGCTCAGCGGTCTGTACCTGTTCTGGCTCGGCTGGCGCGCGGTGCGGGCGCAGCGACGCAATACGGACGAACCGCAGGGCGCGGCGCGCAATCCATTCTGGCACGGCATTCTGTTCGGGCTGACCAATCCCAAGGCGTACCCGGTGGCGGTGGCGACGTTTACTGCGCTGCTGTCGAGCCGTGCCGAGTTGCTCAACTGGTCGATGCTGCCGACGCTGATTGCCCTGAGCTTCCTTGGCGGCCTGCTCGCCTACGCTATTCTCATCGGTGTTGTCGGCGCGCAGCGGGTGCGCACGCTGTATCAGCGCCACGAGTTGCTGATCACCCGGTTGTGCGGGGTGATGTTCATCGGTTTCGCCATCAACGCGCTGGTGCATGCGTTGCCGGGGCTGATGCCGAACAAGGCTTGAAGGTGACTGTACATCGCGCAGCGCGGCAATCATCGGGCGCTGCATTAGCTGATTGCGCTCCACCGTTCGTCAGTGCAACGACAACTTTTCTAAACCTTTGCTGGCCAGAAAATTCTCAATCTAGGCGGGCACCTGCTCGCCACGATCATTACCAAGAGGTAGAGAATCATGCCTAATTCAAGAAACTCGAACTCGGGAAACTTCGCTAACGATCGAACGAAGGCGTCTGAAGCCGGTCGCAAAGGTGGGAAAACCACTACAACGACTGTCGACAAAGACCCTGCGAAAACAGAAATGGGCCGCAAGCCCGGTCAGAAATCGAAGTAGTCAGTGAAGTCGTTTTGATTGAGAGGCGGGGGCGTAAGCTCCCGCTTGAATTTAGAGAGAAGGAGGGCGCGACCATGAGCCGGATGGCCACCCGTTTACGCAATTTGAGTGTTGTTTCGCTGTTGAGCCTGTGCGCCACCAGTGCTTTTGCCCAGTCGCCTGCCGATTTCATCAACGATGCGTCGGCCAAAGGCATGGCTGATATCGAAGCCAGCCGCTTGGCCCACGGGAAAACCGAATCCAAAGAGGTCAAGGATTACACCATCGTCGTCATCAATGACCGCACCACCGCCAATCAGCATCTGGCGAAAATTGCCAAGAAGCTCGATTTGCCGATCGCGCCGCGCGAAGAAATCGCCGATAAGGCTAAAGAGCTGATTCCAGAGGTGAAGGACGGCGCGACGTTTGACCAGGCCTATGCAGCGAGTCAGGTCAAAGCTACCGAAGAGGCCATTCAGCAGATCGAGCAGGAAGCGCAGACCACTGACGTGCCTGAGATCAAAGCCTTCGCCGACGAGACCCTGCCGAAACTGCAGAATCACCTGGAAATGGCCCGAGCCTTACAGGCCAGCCGCTAATCTCACAGACAACACAGATCCCCTGTGGCGAGGGGATTTATCCCCGATGGGCTGCGCAGCAGTCGTTAAAACATTCAATGCAGTGTGTCAGGTTGAATTCGATAGCAGGATAAGGGGCTGCTTCGCAGCCCAACGGGGATAAATCCCCTCGCCACAAGTGTTTTCATTCGCCCTACCAACTTAGCACTCATTCAAATCCTGCTTCGACTTGCTCTTCTCACCCAGCCCTTCAAGGTTAAACACCTCGCCCTCGCCCAACGAGCGGTAATGCCTGCGCAACGCCTCCAGCTGTTTCAAATCCAGCGCCTCCAGCCCGAGCATCGCGTTCTGCGCTTCCTTGGTCACCAGCAGCAACTCATCAATCTTCAAATGCAGAATGTCGGTGTCGCGGTTCTGCGTGTTCTGGATCAGGAACACCATCAGGAACGTGATGATCGTGGTCGAGGTGTTGATGATCAGTTGCCACGTATCGTTGTAATTAAAGATCGGCCCGCTCAACCCCCACAGCCCGATCAGGATCAACGCCCCCATAAACGTCTTCGGGCTACCGGCCCACAGAGCAAGCTTCTGGGAAATCTTCGCGAATTTCATAGCCGTATTCCTTATTGGGGGAGTGCATGAAATTCAGACACTGACGGCGTTGTGAAAATTCTAATTACAAATCAGTGAATGGAACCGGACGTTGGTAGGGCAGCGCAGGCCAGTCGGATCACGGTATGGTAGCGGCAGCTGTTTTTTCCAGGTTTTGAAGCAAACGCCTTACAGGAGAACGCAATGAGTTGGTCCGCCAAGCAATACGTCGCTTTCGAAGATGAACGCACCCGCCCCGCCCGCGATCTGCTGGCGGCGATTCCCACGGCAGAGGCGCGAGCGGTGGTTGATATCGGTTGTGGCCCGGGCAATTCGACGGAGCTTCTGCTGCAGCGTTTTCCTGAGGCGAAAATCTGCGGGCTGGACAGCTCGCCGGACATGATCGACGCGGCACGCAAGCGTTTACCGCAGTTGCAGTTCGAGGTGGCAGAGATTGATCGATGGGCGGACACCGGGCCGTTTGATGTGATCTTCGCCAATGCCGTGTTGCAATGGATGCCGGATCACGCAGCCTTGTTGCCCGCGTTGGCCAACAAGTTGTCGGCGGGCGGCAGTCTGGCGATTCAGATGCCGGATAACCTCAACGAACCGTCTCACCGCTTGATGCGTGAAGTCGCCGCGAATGGCCCATGGGCCGCGAAGCTCGCCGGCGCGGCGGGGCAGAGGACGGACATGGCGAGTGCCAGCGATTATTTCTCGATGCTGCGCCCGCATTGTGCGCGGGTCGATGTCTGGCGCACGACGTATCACCATCAATTGTCGGGTGGCGCGGCAGGGGTGGTTGAGTGGTTCAAGGGTAGCGGGTTGATTCCGTTTTTGAGTCCGCTGACTGAAGCGGAGCGGGCGGAGTATCTGGAGCAATACCTGAGGGAAGTCGCGAAGGCTTATCCGGCGTTGGCGGATGGGTCGGTGCTGTTGCCGTTTCCGCGATTGTTTATCGTTGCGACTCGCTGAAACGAACGAATGCTTTGTTCGACTTGAGAGCGGTGGGATGGCGTCAAGCGAGCCCCTCACCCCAGCCCTCTCCCAAGGGAGAGGGAGCTGAATTGGGTGTTTTTCAGAATTTCAGTTCGGCTGAATATCCCAGGTCGATGTAGCTCGAACAGGCACCTCGGTCAGTTCCTTCTCCCTCTGGGAGAGGGCTAGGGTGAGGGGCTATTCCAAGGTTGAATCCGTTCAGTGCTGCACCGCGACCAGCATCATCATCGGTCGCTCCCGCTCTTCCGCCAGCGCCGGTTGTGCCGCCACCTCGGCATCACTCGGCCCCCATTCATTGACATGACGAATGGTGAACCCCGCCTCAATCAACGAATTGAGTAGCGTCCCGATCGTGCGATGCTGCTTGATCACGCCCTCCGCCAACCAATGGGTCACCCGCTCACCTTCCATCTGATAACCGTCCAGCGGCCAACGCTTGTTGCCCTCGCTATCAACCAGCCATCCCGGATTGCGCGGGGCCATAAAGATCGGATGCTCGATGGAAAACACAAAGTGCGCACCCGGTTTCAACGCCGCATACAGATGAGCAAACAGCCCCGACAAGTTCTTGATGTAGTGCAGCGCCAGTGAACTGTACGCCAGATCAACACTGCAAACCGGCAGGTCGAGCTGCTCAAGATCGGCACGTTCATAACGAATATTCGTCGCCACCGTAGTCTGCCGCGCGCGCTCCAGCATCTTCTCCGAAACATCCAGACCCAGCACATTGGCGGCACCGCTCTCACTGGCCCAACGGCTGAACCAACCATAACCACATCCCAGATCGACCACATTCAAACCATGCATGGCCGGCAGCAACGCTCTGAGTGCCGGCCATTCCGGCGCGGCATCGAGCCCGCCGATGGAGCGGTTCATCTGGCTGTAGCCCTGGAAAAACTCGGGATCGTCGTAGATGTTTTGCGTCATGGGATGAGTACTCTTTCAAAATTTTGTTGCAGAGAATGGCTCAGTTCCAATGCCTGTTAAGACAAAGACGAATTCAACCCTGCTGCAACACCTTCAAAGCCGCCGACGCGAGAAACCCCGAGCGGCTCTTTTCTTCCGGATGGTGCAACACATACTCATCAATACGATTAAGCAGGTGCCCCGGCAGGGTGATGTTGAGCTTCTGGGCTTTGCCCAAATATTTGACCACGTCGATGTCCACCACCGCCCACGCGCAACCGGCGTATTTCGGATTAGCCACATTCACGCCCAGTTTGCTGGCAGACGGGATAGGCGCACCGTCCTCGGCCAGAATCTCGAAATGGCCTTCGATCGCTTCGCGAGCCATGGCGACAGCATCGTCGAGGTCATCACCTGCGGAAAAACAGCCAGGAATGTCCGGCACTTCCACGCCCCAGGCGTGTTCGTTATCACCTATTGAAATCGCAATCGGATAAAGCATGTGTGTTGTCCTCCATGGCGCAACTGACTGAGTGAGTCAAAGCAGCGCCTGCTGCAAAATACTGATGGCCGTTTTTTTGAGCAGATCCTTCTTCGGATGCGGCACAGTGACCAAGCCGGGTTTGCTCGGATGCTTGAAGTGATGGTGACTGCCTCTGATCCTCACCAGATACCAACCGTCTGCGACGAGTTGGCCGATTAAAAAACGGCTATTCACAACACCTCCTTGTGGTGTGCTTGGTGGTTACTATACCTACTGAATTATCGTGATCAACATGCTAATCCCTGTGCGGTCATCGTCCTTTGATAGGCGCATCGGCTTAGTGCAGTCTAGGTAAGGCTCAGGGGAGGGTAAGGAGGGTGTGTTTCAAGGATTTGCGCTCGAGTTTTTACCAAACCCCAAACACAAAAAAACCGGCCTTTAAAACCGGTTTATCTTGCAGCCAGAAGCATTCAAGCCCCTGCAAGCAAGCTCTCGTAGGGGATTCGCAAGCCTTCATGCAAGCGCTTGATCATCGACAGGCTCAGTTTGCGCTTGCGATTCAATACCTCGGATACGCGTCCACTGGTGCCAATGAACGGTTCCAGGTCACGTGGCGTCAACCCCTGCTGTTCCATGCGAAATTTAATCGCTTCAATCGGATCGGAAGGTGGCATTGGAAAATGCTGGTCTTCGTACTTCTCGATCAGCAATGCGAGAATTTCCAGCTCGTCGCCCTCAGGCGAGTTGAGTTCGGCGCCCCACAACTGCTCCATGCGTGCAAACGCGGCGGCGAGGTCTTCCGGACTCCGAATGGGTTTGATGTTCATTACACGGTCTCCGCGTTAATCTGGTCATATTGGGCATGGCTGCCAACGAAGCGGATGAAGCCGAGCTGCCGTTGATAGTCGATCGCCAAAATCACTCGATACTTGTTACCGCCGATATTGAACACCACTCTTGCGCCTTTAAGGATGCTTGCTGTTCTCAGTTCGGCTTTTACTGCCTGTGGCGTACGGTATTCGGCCTTTTCCATGTGTCGATACCATTCAACAAGCGGTGTCTCGGAGTCAGCGAAAGCAGGATGGCTTTCCCAGAATTGCCGCAAAGTTGATCTTGCCATTATCCGCATCCATGCCTCCTCCCGTTTTGGGAGATATTAGTCGTCGCTTTGCAGAGACGCAATGTGAAATATCCAGTGCAAGGGGCAAAACGGCTGCCCCTTTGATCAGAATAGGAGGCGTGTAGTGAGAGGAGGTGTGGTTTATTTTTCAAGAAGTGACCGGCTGGCACTGCTCTTCTCAGTGACTCAAAAAAAACAGCCGAATGGCTGGTTCATATCGCAGAAGTCCAAGCCTATTTCCGACGCAGATTTGCGACGTTATCGTCGATCCGGTTTTGGATAGTGAGCAATGTCTCCCGGGTGATCAAATCGGGATAAAGACGTTCGGCCGTCACTGAAAACTCACTGGCAATGTCGCAAACCCCATCAATCATTTCAGCGGCTTTATTGGCTGGAACCTCTGCTTCCCGCGCAAGCTTGAGCATGGCCTTGCGTTCAATTTCCAGGGCTTCACCCATCACGTCCATCTGATGATATCCACCAGGCCCCTCGCAAAAAGTGACGTCGTAAGCCGGCGCCAGCTTCCATTCGCCGCTGGCAGTCATGAGGTAGGCGAAGTTTTTCGGGTGATCGTCGCGGTTGTTGAAGGCGACATTAAAAACCACGCGTTCGAATGCTAGTGCTTTTTCTCGAACGTCGTTGGTGCATTTGTGAGTGGCGCGCAAGAAATTGACGTAATCCAATGCACCCGGGGATTGGAAATCCGCGCCGGTATAAGCCGCGAGACTTTGCATGGGCACACGTAAGCCATCTTGGCGATCGAAGCGTTTGCTGGCGAAGGCGGCCATTCCGTCAGGCAGGCTGAAATACTGAGTATCAGGTGTCTGGATGCCGCACATGCGCAGGCATTCGGCGTAAACCATTTCTATGGCGCAGACTTCGGGGTGTTCTTGCTGTGCGGGGAATTTCACCAGCCAGGCTTCAAACCCCGGCGTGGCCGCAGTGGTAAAGATTTCGGTTTCAGGGTCGCGATAAACCAAAGCCTTGGGTCTGGCGCCTTGCGGAGAGCCTCCTACCAGCAGCAGTTTTTGCAGGAGTTCGCCACCTTCGCCTTTGAGCACTTCGCGTACTTCGGTTGCCAGCAGGGCAATGGGAACATGGATCTGCGGTTCCAGCGCTTCGGGTGCAACCGGCTCAAACGACATGGCGCCCATGGCATTGTTGCCGATGTAGGCCAGTCGCTCCAAAGGGCCAATTCGCGCCGGGTTGAGCCCGCGGCGTTTGAACAAGCGATCCATCAAAAGCATGCCCCAGCCGTCAGGCAGGGAATCATAGACCGGGCCGGGCAGACTCATTTGATGAGACGGAAAATCCCGTCGCAGCCGGGTTCCCTCTAGTGGAAGGCGCAAGGACGATAATTCCAGTCCTTTCTTTTTGGCCTCATCACTGAACTCAAACGCAATGAGCGGCCGGCCGGTCAAGGCCGTTGTGGAAACGAGCGTGCCCCACCGCCAGCGTTCGCCCCAGCCATCGTAGAAGACATCAACCTGTTCAAGCATCGTCGGATTTCCTTTTGATGCGATGACGCTTGGCGCTTTTTTCGTAGCGCAAGATGTCATCGAGGGTATCGAGCTTTGGCTGGAACAACCCTTCAAGCTCTTTACCACGTCCAAGCACCATGGCCACTCGCACCAGGCTCTCGAAACTCACATTGCGCCCGGCTTCCATGCTGGACACTGTGTTGCCACCGACGCCTGCGCGTGAGGCCACATCGGCTTGCGACATGCCAAGCGCCAAGCGCTCCGTACGTAGACGTGAGCCCAGTTTTTTAATGATTTCGTCAGGCGTGCTGAGGCCTAAATCCAACATGATGTGTCTACTGCCTGGAGAATGCTTCAACGAATGAAAGGTGCGATCACTCAAATCGTTTAGCGAGAAACGATAACTCCTGAATATTGTGGCTTATCTTCAGAAATTAGCAATAACTCACAATATAAGGGAATTAAAACAAGGTGAGCGCTTCGTGTTCACTGCACTTACCAAACCCCAGACACAAAAAAACCGGCCCTATAGGCCGGTTTTCTGTATTCCTGCATCCCCCGTCAAAAAATCACGACGTGAGACAAAATTTGATTGGAGCGGGTAGAGGGAATCGAACCCTCGTCGGAAGCTTGGGAAGCTACTGTTCTACCATTAAACTATACCCGCTCAGAGCGGCTGACTTTGTACCAGACTCGGCCACGGATTTGAAGTTTCTTTTGCAAAATAAGCCTTTGAATCGTTGAAAACGGTCAATCGCGGACGAGCGCTGCGGGTCGCAAATCAAAAGCTCAACCCCGCAGGCTCGCGCGCGACGACACTTTTTCAAATAGCCAATGCATGTTGATCCTGAACAAACGAGTAACGCGTTCGGCTGGTTTGCTGCGCCGGTTTCAGAAAGCCGAGCAAGGCGTTCTGGCTATCGCGGCACGCCGCTTTGTGCTCCATATCGAGAAAATGCCCGGTGGCTTGCAGGGTGGTGAAGGTGCTCTGCGCGACGTGGTTGCCGAACAGGCGCGCATCGTCGGCGGCGGTGTATTCGTCCCATTCGCCGTTTAGAAACAGCACTGGCACGTTGATCTTTTTCGCCGCGTTCAAGTAGCACTGGCGGTCGCTGTGCAGCACGTCGCTGATGTGGAAATGCATCTGCCCGTATTCGTGCTCGGCCAGGCTGCTGACATGGCGGTAGTTGAAGCGCTTGAACAGCGAAGGCAAATGTTTGCCGATGGTGTCGTTGACCAGATGGCCGACGCGGTCGCCGTCGCGCTGGCCGAGGTAGTCGACGCCACGTTCAAGGTAGTCGAGCATGTGCGCGTTGATCACCGGCGAGAATGAGCTGATCACCGCCCGTTCGATACGCCGAGGCTGGTGGGCGAGGGCGACCAGAGTCGCAGCACCGCCCCAGGAAAACGACAGCACGTGCTCTGCGCCAAAGTGGTCAATCAGCTCCAGCAGGATTTGCCCTTCGACTTCCTTTGTCAGATGTTTCTCGTGGCGGTTGTGGGCTTTTGACCGACCCGCGTAGGGCTGGTCGTAGCAGACCACGTTGAATTGCGGGTGCAGGTTCTTCACGGTTTGTGCAAACGACGCAGTCGTGGCCATCGAGCCGTTGACCAGAATGATGGTCTTTTCTGCGGCGTCTGCGCGATAGAACTCCGTGTAAACCCGATACTGACCCTGTATATCCAGCACAGCGATTTCTGGCCTCATGTCATAAGACTCCTGGCAAGCAAGCGGGTATGCGCGCAATGGTGAGATTGCACGAGCTTTGTGACAGGTAGGCATACGCCTGGAATTTGCTTGGCCCATGTCGATCCGATAAGGCAGGTCGACGGGTATTGTTATTGGCGGGCAGTTTGTCGGCTGAGGCGCAGCCCTTGGGGCTGACGACCGACAAAAAGTTTCTTGGAAGTATGTTGTGACTCGTCGGTCACATTTCGGCCGACATCCTGATTCAAGCAGGGGAGGCAGGATCGCGCAAGTGCCGTTGGTAAATTGTTCGACAACTTCTGCTCAGCGGTCGCGGGCTTAGAACAAATGAATCTCTTCGGTGCGCAAAGCGCGGTATTCGCCCGGTTTTAGCGCGTCATCAAGCTGCAACAGCCCCATGGATTCACGGTGCAAGCGCAGGACTTTGTTGTTGAAGAAACCAAACATGCGCTTCACCTGATGGTAACGCCCCTCGACGATGCTCAGCCGCGCCGAGCGTGGGCCGAGCAGCTCCAGTTGCGCCGGCTGCGTGGTCAGATCCTCGAACGCGAAGTAAATCCCCTCGGCAAAGGTGATCGCATATTCCGCGCCAATTTCCTGCTCGGTCTCGACGTAATAGACCTTCGGCAGTTTGGTCTGGGGCTGGGTCAAGCGCCGCGACCACGCGCCGTCGTTGGTGATCAGCATCAGCCCGGTGGTGTTGAAGTCCAGACGCCCGGCGATGTGCAGGTCGTCCTTGTTCGGTTCATCGATCAGGTCGAGCACGGTCGGGTGTTGCGGATCGCGAGTGGCGCTGACGCAGCCGGGCGGTTTGTGCAGCATGAAATAGCGCGCCGGTTTGCCGACTTGCAGCACTTCGTCATCAACCTCTACGCGACTGAACTCCAGGACCTCGCTGTGCGGATCGCTGACGACTTTTCCGTCAATCCGCACGCGCTTTTCCACCAGCAACAGGCGCACCTGCTGACGGTTGAAGCGCGGTAGATTGCTGAGGAAACGGTCGACGCGCATGTTCAGTGTTCGATCAATGAAGGGGCGCGCATCTTACGGGATCGGCCGCTTGGCCGCTTGCAGTTGCGCCTCGACCTGCGCGCAACGCGGGCACAGACACGATTGGTTGCGCAGTGCTGGCGGCAGCGCTTCGAGCACCGCCGGGTCGATGCTGACGCCGTAGCACCAGCATTCGCGGTCGGCGGTACGCGGGTCGGCCAGGCTGCAGTCGTTGCGGGCGCCGCAGGCCGGGCAATGGTCGGGTTTAACGTCGGAATCAGGCATAAGTCGAGTGAGGCATTTCCACGCAGGTGCGGTTGCGGCCGGTTTGTTTGGCCCGGTACATCGCATGATCGGCCCGCGACAGCAGACTGTGCAAGGTGTCATCGCGTTGCAGGGTGGTGGCGCCGATGCTCACCGTCAGATTCAGGGTGTGACCGTTGTAGGCATATTCCTGTTGTTCGACGTGCTGACGAATTTTCTCGGCGATGTTCTGACCGGTGTCGCCGTCGGTGTCTTTCAGCAACACGATAAATTCCTCACCGCCCCAACGGCAGACGATGTCGGCGTGGCGCAGGCAACTTTGCAGATCGCGGGCGAAGCCAATCAACACCTGATCACCGGCCATGTGCCCGTAGGTGTCGTTCAGCGCTTTGAAGTGATCGAGGTCGATCAGCAACGCCGTCAGCGGTTTGGTCTCGCGTTGCGCTTCGTGCAGGGCTTGCGCGGCGAGCAGGTCGAAGCCGCGACGGTTGGGCAGTTCGGTAAGGCTGTCGAGGGTCGCCTGCGCCTGGATCTTGCGCTGATAGCGTTTGATCACGCGATTGAGCAACGCCAACACGCTCAGCGTCACCAGCAAGCAGATCAACAGATTGAGATAGAGCGACTGACGGATTTCGCTCAACGCACCGTCTTCGCGTTTATCGACGAACAGGTACCAGTTCAGCTCGGGAATGAAGCGCACGTTGAGAAAATGTCCTTGGCCTTCAGCGGAATACTCGTAGCTGCCGCTGTGCGGTTTCGGCAACTGACTGACCAGGCTTTTCATGCTCTCGATTTCGCCAAGACTCTGGCCGATGTGTGCGCCTTCCGGGCCACCTTCGGCGCCGGTCAGCACCAGTCGGCCAAAGGTGTCGACGAAGTACACGCTGCGTTGATAGCGCTGCTGGTATTTGTCGATCAGCTTGATCACTGCGTCGACGGTCAGACCGACGCCGGCCGCGCCGATGAATCGGTCGTGATAGTCGTAGACTTTGTAGTTGATGAAGAAGGTCAGGTTGTCCTTGTTGGCCAGATCGGGGTCAACGTTGATCTCGTACGGATCCTTCATGTCGCGCACGCGGAAGTACCAGGCGTCGCGCGGTTCTTCGACTTTGATCTGCTTGAGCACGCCTTTGGCGTGGTAGTAGGTGAGGGTGCTGTTGGAGACGAAAAACGCGGTGTAGGCGCCGTAATGGGTCATGACCTCGTTGAGGTAGCGAGTCATTTGTTCGGGGTTTTGCTCGCCGTTGACCACCCAGTCGCGCATGAAGGTGTCGCGGGACATCATCGAGGAAATCAGGATCGGTCGGACGAGGTCTTTCTGGATTTCCGAATAGACCGTGTCGGACGTCAGCGGCAGCTCGGTGTTGACGATGTTGTCGCGGATCGAGGCGCGTGAGGCGTAGTAGCTCAGCAGGGACGTGGCAAGGAAACCGGCGCCGAGCAGAGCGATCAGCGTGAGTACCAGCGAGCGTTGGGAGTACAGCGCAGATCGATGCGGCATGGCAGTTCCGTTGGCAGTGGCCCGATGGCATGCATTCTAGTGGGACTGCGGGGAAATAACTGCTCCATGTGCGGCGCGAATGGTCGTTCCCGTATTTCCATGTTGCTACGCTGTCCCTGTAGGAGTGAGCCTGCTCGCGATAGCGGTAGATCAGTCACATCTTCGGTGAATGTCATACCGCTATCGCGAGCAGGCTCACTCCTACAGATGGCGGTCAGGCCAGGGTTTTCAGGTAGGCCCGCCAGCCGCCGAGGTGGCTGATGTCTTTGGCGCCTTCAAGACCATACTGCTCACAAATAAACCCACTCTCCCAGCGCCCATCCGCCAATTGCACCTTGCCCAATCCCAGCGGCGCCGGAATCCCCATCAGAAACGAACCCAACTCGTTGCTCGGCAACTCCCACACCTCCACCGCAATCGCCACGCCGCCGTCCTTCACCCGCACCATTCCCGGACGCAACGGCGGGCCGCCGGCCAAGGCGTGCAGTTGATAATCCTGCGAGCTGAACGTGGTTTCGATCAACCGCCCACCGCGCTGCGTCAGTTGCCAGTTCAACGCCAACCCTTGCAGATGTGCGCCACACACCACAATCCGCGCACGATCATTGCGCGCTACGTTCGCGGGCGTCGGCAATGCAGTGTCCTGCTGACGCTGCATCGCATCCGCCACACTCAACAGATATTGATCGGTAAACACCCGCCCAAACAGCGTCACGCCCCACGGCATCCCGTTAGCCATAAATCCGCTCGGCACGGCGACGGCGGCGTAGTCGAGCAGGTTCATGAAGTTGGTGTAGTAACCCAGTTCAGAATTGCGCAGCACCGGTTCGGCGTGCAGTTCGGCGAGAGTCACCGGGCGGCCGATGGTCGGCGTCAGTACACAGTCGAGACCTTCGAGTGCTTGATCGCACAGCGCTTTCAACGCTTGCAGTCGGTACTGCGCGCGGAAAGTCTGCACGCCGCTCACCGCCGGGGCTTTGGCCAGCACGGCGCGGATCACCGGCAAAACGGCTTGCGGATTCTGTTCCATCAATTCGCCGGCAACGCTGTAACGCTCGGCGACCCACGGCCCTTCGTAAAGCAAACGCGCCACTTCAAGAAATGGCGTCAGGTCCAGTTCAACCGCTTCGCCACCCAAGGCCTTGAGTCGGTCGATGGCATCGCCGAACAACAGCGGCCCTTCGACACAGCCGAAAAACTGCAGATCCTGCGCACGCGGCACACCGAAACGAAATGGCCGTGGCGCACCAAACGCCGAGCCGTCATTCCACGACGGATTGCGGCGGCTGTACTCATCGCGCGGATCGAGTTTCGCGGTTAACGCCAGCAACTGACTGGCCTCGCGCGCCGTTGCGGTAAACGTGGTCACGCAATCCAGCGTACGGCACGCCGGCACCACACCGGCGGTGGAGATCAGCCCCTTGCTGGCCTTCAATCCGAGCAGATTATTCAACGCCGCCGGCACCCGACCGGAGCCTGCGGTGTCGGTGCCCAAAGCAAAACTCGCCACGCCCAAGGCCACCGCCAGCGACGAACCGGCGCTGGAACCGCCCGATGGATATTCCGGCAATACGCTGTTCGGGCAGGCGCCATAAGGCGAGCGGCTGCCATTGAGCCCCGTGGCAAATTGATCGAGGTTGGTCTTGCCCAGCGGAATCGCCCCCAACGCGATCAGTTGCTCGACGATGGTCGCCGAGCGCTCCGGCACATAAGCAAAATCCGGGCACGCGGCGGTGGTCGGAATGCCGGCCAGATCGATGTTGTCCTTGATCGCAAACGGCACGCCGTACAGCGGCAGACTTTCGGGATCACGACCATCGAGGGCCGCCAGATACGGCTCCAGTTCGGCGACGCTGAGCAGGTGGATGAACAGGTGGTAATCCGGGTTCAGCGCGGCTGCTTTGTCGCGCAGTGTCGGCAGCAGTTGACGCGGTGTGGTGTCACCATTGCGGTACGCCTGGCGCAGAACATCGAGTTGCAGATTCATGAGTTGATCCTTATTCAATTGGCTTCAGTCGAGTTCCAGCACCACGACCCGTTGTCCCGCACGCACCGCCGAACCGGGTTGCACACGGATCTCGCGCACCACGCCGGCCATCGGCGCGAGCAGCGGGATTTCCATCTTCATCGACTCGAGAATCACCAGCACATCGCCGGCCGCAACACGGCTGCCAGCCTCGACCTGCACCTGCCAGAGATTGCCGGCGATGTGGCTGTCGACGCTGTGTTCACCCTCCGCCAGCAGCGCGTCCTCGCAGGATTCGACCACCGCTTCTTCGCTGTCGAAATGCGCCTGACCACTGGCGATCCAGCGTTCGCGTTCGGCATTGAAGGCACCCTGTTGCTGAGCGCGAAAGGCGCTGATGCCCTCGGCTTCACGACTGAGAAACGCTTGGTAATCGGCGAGGTTGAGCTGGCTGTGTTCGATGTTCAGATCGAAGCGCCCCAGCGGAAAATCGCGGCGGATGCGCAGCAGTTCTTCAGCGCTGACCGGGTAGAAACGGATCTGATCGAAGAAGCGCAGCAGCCACGGTTTACCGTCGAACGCGGCGACTTCGCGGTAGCGGTTCCACATCTGCAAGGTACGCCCGACAAACTGATAACCGCCCGGGCCTTCCATGCCGTACACGCACATATAAGCGCCGCCGATGCCCACCGAATTCTCGGCCGTCCAGGTGCGCGCCGGGTTGTATTTGGTGGTCACCAAACGGTGGCGCGGATCGAGCGGTGTGGCCACCGGCGCACCGAGGTAGACATCGCCGAGGCCCATCACCAGATAGCTCGCATCGAATACGGTGCGCTGCACTTCGTCGAGATTCGGCAGGTCGTTGATGCGGCGGATGAACTCCAGATTGCTCGGGCACCACGGCGCGTCCTTGCGCACGGTGGTCATGTATTTCTCGATCGCCAATTGGCAGGCCGGATCGTCCCAAGACAGCGGCAGATGGACGATGCGCGACGGCACTTGCAGGTCGTTGGCGGCGCACACCGCGTCCCATTCGCCGGCGATGATGCCGAGCAGATCGGCGAGCGGCAGTTGCTCCGGCTGGTAATGGATTTGCAGCGAGCGGATGCCGGGGGTGAGGTCGATCACGCCGTGCAGGGCTTTGTGTTCCAACGCTTGCATGAGGGCGTGGGCGCGGAAGCGCAGGACGAGATTGAGCTCCGGCTCGCCGATTTCCAGCAATAGATGGGTATCCCCGGAAACCCTCGCAACAAGCCGCTGATCCCCCTGACCCAACGCCAACACTACAGGCGACAAAAGCCCCTGTAGGCCTTCGCCTGCTTGCGATGAAGTTGATGCGGTGTCTGATCTGGCCTCTTCGCGAGCAGGCTCGCTCCCACAGGGGAGATCCCATTTCAGGGCGAGGTTGCGGGCGGTTTTGAGGTCGATCGGAATGAACTGGACTTTATCGCCCGCCTTGAGCTGCCCCAGTTGCCACAGATCCGCCTCGATCACCGTCACCGGGCAGACAAATCCGCCAAGGCTCGGGCCATCCGGGCCGAGGATCACCGGCATGTCCCCGGTGAAATCCACCGCGCCGATGGCGTACGGATTGTCGTGAATATTCGACGGATGCAACCCGGCTTCACCTCCGTCCGCGCGTACCCATTCCGGCTTCGGCCCGATCAAGCGAACGCCGGTGCGGCTCGAGTTGAAATGTACTTCCCATTGGGTTTCAAAGAACGTGCCGATGTAGTGCTCAGTGAAGTATTCCGGCGCAGCGTGCGGGCCGTAAATCACCCGAATCTGCCGCACCGCAGGTAACGCGGTGACGTGTGCTTCGGCCAGTTGTTGACCGCTGCTGTGATCAGTCAGAGCAGGCACATGCAACACATCACCCGCGCGCAACGCGCGACCACCATGCCCACCAAACTGACCCAACGTGAAAGTGCTTTTGCTACCCAGATAATCCGGCACCTGCAAGCCACCGCGCAGGCACAGATAGCTGCGAGTTCCGGCACCGCTGATGCTACCGAGATACAACGTCGCACCCGCCGGGATCAGCAGGGCGGTGTTCATCGGCACGCTGTCACCCTCAAGCGTCAGCGCGATCGGCGCACCGGTCACCGCGATCACCGCTGCACAATTGAAGCGCAGCAGCGGCCCGCTCATGGTGATTTCCAGCGCCGCCGCGCCTTCAGCATTGCCCAGCAAGCGATTGCCCAGACGCAGCGCGCGGCTGTCCATCGGCCCCGACGGCGGCACGCCGACCGCCCAGTAACCGAGGCGACCGGGATAATCCTGCACGCTGGTTTGCGTGCCTGCGCTGAGCACTTCAAAAGTGTTGGCGCGATAGACCAGACCTTCCAGACAACGCGTCCACGGCTCACCGCTGGCGAACGGCGTGTCGAGGAGAATCTGCCGCAGGTAATCACGGTTGGTTTCCACGCCGTACAACAGACTGTCGCCCAGCGCTTGATGCAATTCGGCCCGCGCCTGTTCGCGGTTGGGCGCCCAGGTAATGACCTTGGCGATCATCGGATCGAAATACGGCGGGATCTCGCAACCCGCCTCGACCCACGTGTCGATGCGCAGTTGAATACCGTTGGCCGGCGGAAACTGCACTGCCGTCAGCAGGCCCGGGCTCGGCTGGAAATCACGCCCCGGATCTTCCGCATACAGCCGCGCCTGAATCGCATGGCCTTCGGGTTTCAACTGACGAGATAACTCGCTCAGCGGCGGCAGATCACCGGCGGCCAGCTCCACCATCCAGCGCACCAGATCCACGCCCCAGACCTGTTCGGTGACACCGTGCTCGACCTGCAAGCGCGTGTTCACTTCGAGGAAATAGAAGCGCTGCGCCTCGCTGTCGAAAACGAATTCCACGGTGCCGGCGCTGCGGTAGTTAACGGCTTTCGCCAGTTTGATCGCCGCCGCGCACAGCTCTTCGGCCATGCCATCCGGCAGGTTTGGTGCCGGGGTTTCTTCGAGGACTTTCTGATTGCGCCGTTGCACCGAGCAGTCGCGCACGCCGAGGGCGATGACTTCACCGCGACCATCGCCGAACACCTGCACTTCCAAATGGCGGGCGCGCTGGATGTACTTCTCGATGAACACGCCGGCGTCGCTGAAGTTGTTCTGACCGAGGCGTTTGACTGCCTCGAACGATTCGCTCAATTCGCTGGCGCTGCGGCACACGCGCATGCCAATGCCGCCACCGCCAGCGGTGCTTTTCAGCATCACCGGGTAGCCGACTTGTTCGCCAGCAATCAGCGCGGCGTCGAGGCTGTCGAGCAGTTCGGTACCTTCGAGCATCGGCACGCCGTGTTGTTTGGCCAGTGCGCGAGCGGTGTGCTTGAGGCCGAATACGCGCAGCTGCTCTGGCGTCGGGCCAATGAAGGCGATGTTCTGCGCTTCGCATGCTTCGGCGAACGCGGCGTTCTCGGACAGAAATCCGTAGCCGGGATGGATCGCCGTGGCACCGCTTTGCTTGGCGATGGCGAGGATTTTGTCGACGGCCAGATACGTGCCGGCAGCGGCGCCTTCACCGAGGCTGTGCGCTTCATCGGCTTGCAGGATGTGCAGGCTGGCGGCGTCGGCTTCGGAATACACGGCCACGCCTTTGACCTGCAATGAGGCGAGGGTGCGCAGGATGCGGCAGGCAATGGCGCCACGGTTGGCGATGAGGATTTTTTCGAACATGGCATAACCCCTGAAGGGGAAGCGGGCCGTCCCGCCGTTTTTCGACAGACATCCGGGCCGTCCCGGATGAAAAAACACGTCTCTCAAACTCACCACAGCCCCCCTGTGGGAGCGGGCTTGCTCGCGAAAGCGGTGTGTCAGTCAGCGGTGATGTATCTGATACACCGCATTCGCGAGCAAGCCCGCTCCCACAGGTTGATCAGGGGTGTTTGGGGGATTTCAGGCACTGCCCGGAGCGCGCCTGGCACAGGGCGAAAAGCAAGCGGCGTAAACGGCGGATAGTCAGTTCCATACCAGCAGCTCCGCAGGTGTCGGGTTGTAGGCATTGCACGGATTATTCAACTGCGGACAATTGGAAATCAGCACGATGACATCCATCTCCGCGCGCAAATCCACATACTTGCCCGGCGCCGAAATTCCGTCTTCAAACGTCAGCCCGCCGTCCGCCGTGACCGGCACATTCATGAAGAAATTGATGTTCGGCCCGATGTCGCTTTTGCCCAAGCGTCCGTCATGCACACAGGCGCGCAGGTAGTTGTCGCGGCAGCTGTGCATGTAGCGTTTTTCCAGGGCGTAACGCACGGTGTTGCTCTCTTGCGCGCACGCACCGCCGAGGGTGTCGTGGCGTCCGCAGGTGTCGGCGACGATGGTCAGCATCGCGTGGCCGAGGTTGGAATAGAGCACGCTGCCGGTGCTCAGGTAGACGCTGTTCTGTCGGCGCAAAGTGCGTTGCACGTCATAGCGTTCCTTGGGATTGGCGACGCTGTAGAACAACGTATCGACCGCTTGATTACCTTCCAGATCAAGGATGCGCAGGGTCTGCCCGGCCTTGACCTCCATCAGCCACGGCTCACCGGCCGGGATCGTGGCGCGGTACACAGCAGCGTCGGGTTGTTTTTGCGAAGTGGCGATAGCAACTGACATGGCAGCGATCCTCAGGCGAACAAACAGTCGGTGTTGATAAAGCCGCGCTCATTTTCCGGGCGCGAAGTGCGGCAGTGTTCGGCGACGCTGGCGTCGGCGTTCATCCAGCTCAGCTTCAGCGGTTTTGGTGCATATTCCGGCGCCGGATCCATCGGGTGTTGCAGCGCGGTGAGCACCACCAGCGTGTCCATCGGCGCGTACAGTTCGATGTAGTCGCCGGCCTTGGAATTGCCCTCGACGAAGTGGAAACGCCCGGCCTCATCGACGTTGACGCGGCTGAACAAATTGAGGGTCATCAACAGGTCGGACAGGCCCAAACCCCACTTGCCGAGTTCCACCAACAGGTTGTCGGTGCCGTTGCGAAAGAAGCCGTTGCGCAATTCCTGATAGCGGCCCTGACCGTACTTTTCTGCGACCTCTTCGGCGCAGAGCACACCGCCGAGGCTGTCGCTCCAGCCGCACGTGTCAGCAGTGATTGCGGCCAGCACGCGGCCCATGTCCGAGTACAGGCAGTGACCGCTGGTGAGCTTGGCGGTGTGTTGGCATTTGAGGCTGTCGGGCAGGTTCAGCCGTTCGGTTTTTTCGTTGGCATTGAGCAGGGTCAGGCTGACGTTGGCGCCGCCGCGCAGATCGGTCAGGCGCAGCAATTGGCCGCGCTTCAACACGAAGGAACGGTGGCCGCCACCGGGGAGCATTTCTTCGGCGAACGGTGGAAACAGTTGGGTCGAATCAGTCATCGGCTTATTCATCAGAGCAGTCCTCTCAAGCGGTGCGAAGGGCGCCTGCCAGTGGCAACGGCAGGGCGTCGACGGCGGCGCGTTGGGCGCGGCGGTCGCTGTTCAAAGGGATGTCGTAGGTGATGCGTGCGCCATAGGCGCCGGGGGCGTGCGGGTCGAGCCGCACTTTGTCGAACACCAGCAGACGCGTGCCGAGGCTGAAGCCTTCGGACAGATCATGAGTGACCATGAACACGGTCAGTCTGGTCTCGCGCCACAGCTCCAGCAGCAAGGCGTGCATGTCTTTACGGATGCCCGGGTCGAGCGCGCCGAACGGCTCGTCGAGCAGCAACACGCGCGGTTTCATGATCAGCGCCTGAGCAATCGCCAGCCGCTGCTGCATGCCGCCGGACAACTGCGCCGGGTACTTGTCCAGCGCATGACCGAGGCCGACTTTGTGCAGCAGCGCCGCAGCCTGTTCGCGCGCATCACGTTTGGCGCTGCCGAACAACCGCCCCAGTAACGGCGCACGCGGCAGTTCAAGGCCGAGGGCGACGTTGTCGAGCACGCTCAAATGCGGGAACACCGAGTAGCGCTGAAACACCACGCCACGGCTGGCATCCGGCTCACTGGCCAGCGCTTGACCGTCGAGCAGAATCTCGCCGCGACTCGCCGTTTCCTGGCCGAGCAGCAGGCGCAGGAAGGTCGATTTGCCGCAACCGGAGGCGCCGACCAAGGTGCAAAACTCACCTTCGTTGACGTTCAGATTCAAGCCTTCGAGCACCACTTGATCGGCGTATTGCTGCCAGACATTTTTCACGGTGATGAAGCTCATTTGGCCGCCCCCTCATACCAAGGGAAGGCCCGACGGGTCAGGGATTTCAGGCCCCAATCCATCAGCCAGGCGAGGAGGGTGATCCACACCACGTACGGCAGAATCACGTCCATCGCCAGATAACGCCGCACCAGAAAAATCCGGTAGCCGAGGCCGTCAGTGGAGGCGATTGCTTCGGCGGCAATCAGGAACAACCACGCCGAGCCGAGCATCAGCCGCAACGAGATCAGCAAACGCGGCAACAGTTGCGGCAGCACCACGCGCAGCATCAGCGTCCAAGTCGAAGCACCGAGGGTCTGCGCCTTGATCAGCAGTTCGACCGGTATTTCGCGGGCACGCTGCTCCAGATCACGAGCAAGCGCCGGGGTGATGCCGATCACGATCAGCATGACTTTCGACAACTCGCCCAAACCGAAAACGATGAACAGAATCGGCAGAATCGCCAACGGCGGCACCATAGACAACACCGTCAGCAGTGGCGACAACGGCGCGCTGAACAGCGGCAGTGTGCCGGCGGCGATGCCCAGGCACAGCCCGGCGAGTGCAGCGATGCCGAGCCCAATGGCCAAGCGCCGCAGACTCGACGCGGTGTCCTGCCACAACAGGTAGTCACCGGTGCGGCTGTCGGCATTGAAGGCCAGACGTTTGACCGCATCGGTCATCTGCACGGCGCTGGGCAGCAGTTTGTCGTTAGGGTTGTCCGCCAGGCGCTCGGCCGAGCCCATGAAGTAGGCGAACAGCAGCAGAGCGAACGGCAGGATCACCAACAACAGGCGACTGGGGCGATCCGGGTGGCGATTGATCAGGCGCATGGCCAAATCCTCCGTGGCTTACAGCTTGGCGTCGGCAGCCATCTGCACGTAAGTCGGATCGAAACGCAGCTTGAGGTTGCCGGTGTCGCCGCTGGTCACGCCGTTGGCGAAGGCCATGCCGACCGCGCTGGTGTCTTTCGCGCCTTCACCGAGCAAGCCGTGCTGGAAGGAAAACTCGGCGACCTTGCGCATGGTTTCCGGCAGCTGTTGGCTGGTGGCGAAGTTCAGCGCTTCGCTTGGCGTGGCGAACAGTTTGGTGGTGTCGAGTTGTGCCTGGAATCCAGCGAGGTCGGTGCCCGAAGCTTTGGCCATGTGCTCCAGCGCAGCCTTGCTTGCGGCGTTCTTCGCGTTCATCAACTCGACCACTTCGAACCACGCGCCGGTCAGCGCTTTGCCCAGCTCCGGGTTGTCTTTGAGGGTGGCGCTGTTGACCACCATCATGTCCATGATCTCGCCGGGAATCTGGCTGGAGTTGAACACTTCGGTCACGCCCGGTTTGGCCTTGATGTCCGAGAGCATTGGGTTCCAGGTCGTCACTGCGTTGACCTGTTCGGTGTTGAATGCGGCGGAGATGTCGGCGTCGGAGGTGTTGACCACTTTCAGGTCTTTCTCGGTGAGGTCAACCGAATCCAGCGCGCGGGCCAGCAGGTAGTGCGAGACCGACAGTTCGACCAGATTGACGTCCATGCCCTTGAGGTCGGTGACCTTTTTGCCGTCGCCCTTGAGGACGATGCCGTCGTTGCCGTTGGAGAAGTCGCTGACAATCAGCGCCGTGCTGTCGACGCCGCCGGCGGCCGGAATGGTCAGCGCATCCATGTTGGTCATGGTGCAGCCGTCGAACTGGCCAGCGGTGTATTGATTAATCGATTCGACGTAATCGTTGAGCTGCACGACGTCGATCTTGATCCCGTATTTCTTCGCCCATTTATCGACGATGCCTTGGCTGCCTGCGTATTCCCATGGCATCCAGCCGGCGTAAATCGTCCAGCAGACGCTGAAGTGATCTTTCTGAGCGGCGGGGGCTTGGCTGCTGATGAGCGCAGCGAACGCGGCGGCGAGCAGGGCGGGCAAACGTAGTCGGGTCATGGCGGATTCTCCAGTTGATCAAGGACGGACAGGAAGGCAACGCGGCACCGCGAACGGTGGCTTGTCTCCCGGGCTTTTGTCCCGCCGTGTAACCTCAACTGGAGGTCGCCAACTCTCGGACCAGCCACTCGCGATTGCGAGCCGGAACCCTAGTCAGCCATTGCAAATTGTGGTGCCGCGAACCTGTGATATGACTCCTGCACAGGTTTGCTAAAGCGAGAGGCGTGCCAAGTCACGAAGAGCGCTCTGGCACGGGGCTGTGGGTCGGATCGGATTTGACGCGACGACGGGGCGGCGCTTTGTGTTGGTGCGCCGATGCACCGCGATGCAGCGTGAATGCCGCTGATCCGATGTCATGTTGCGGCTGGCACTTGGTTTGCGAATGCCAGTCAAAACAGGTGTCAGCCGGCCTGCGCCGACTGCGCTCGCAGGTCTTTCAGGAGGCCGCCATGCTCACTCACAAAACGTTGCGTCGGGTGCTGCTGTGCGCAGTGCTCGGTCTGGGGCTGTCCGGTTGTTATTACTACGGGCCACCCGCCGATGTGTATTACGCCCCTTCCTACTATCCCGGTTACTACTCGCCCTATTACTACGGTGGTTATTACGGCCCGCGCTACTTTTACGGCGGCCCGCGTTATTACTACGGCGGGTATGGCTACGGTTATCGTGGCGGTTACGGACGCGGTTATCACGGCGGCGGATATCACGGTGGCCACCATTAATCAGCGGCTGAATGACCGCGTCTGGCGGATGAACAAGCTTTCATAAATCACTTGTTTCAACTTGTTGCAGGGTCGCACCAGATTCGGAAAACGCTGTCTGATTTTTCGACAGTCACCGATTAAATGACTGTCGCCTGCCAGCGTCGCTGGTGCGGCCAACCCGCGGTCCAGGAGGCCGCCATGTATAGACGAATTCTTCTGCTTGCTGCGTTGATGTTTTCCGTTGCCGGTTGCGCCCCTTACTCCTACGCGGACTCGTATTACAGCTCCGAGGTTTACACGTCACCGGCACCGGCCTACTACAACACAGGCGGCACTTATTACAACGGCGGCAGCCGCTATTACGCCCAGCCGCGTTATTACCAACCGGCACCGCGGTACTACCAGCAACCGCGTTATTACCAATCGGCGCCGCGCTACTACCAACCGGCCCCACGCTACTACGAAAGCCGCCGCTGGCACGGCAATGACCGCGGCAATTGGGACGGCCATCGTCGCGGCGGTTGGGACAATGATCGCCGCGGTCGTGGCAACTACGACCGACACAGCGGCCGCGGCGATCACAACGGACGTGGCAACCGCTGGTAATCACCCGCAAACAGAAAGCGGCGCATGAAGCGCCGCTTTTTTTGTGCGCGAATTTTAATACTGCGTCAAATCCGCCAACGGGTGCCGCCCTTCCCAAACCTTGTGAAAGTGCGCCTCGACCACCGCGTCCGGCACGTTGTTGATGTCCGGCCAGTGCCAGTGCGGTTTCTGATCCTTGTCGATCAAGCGCGCGCGCACGCCTTCGCTGAATTCCGGGTGCCGGCAGCAATTGAGGCTCAGGGTGTATTCCATCTGGAAAACCTCGGCCAGCGACAGGTGCCGCGCACGAATGATCTGTTCCCAGACCAGATGCGCGGTCAGCGGCGAGCCTTCGCTCATGGTCTTCGCGGCCCGGGCGATCAACGGATCGCTGCTGTCGCGTTGCAGGCTGATGGCTTTCCAGGCGCAGGCCATGTCGCTGACGTCGAGCAGTTCGTCGATCTGCTGACGACGCGGCAGCCACTGCGCTTCGGGCATTTGCGCCACGGCTTCCTGCTGCAAAGCCTTGAGCAGACTGTTGAGCTGCCGATCGATCTGTTCCTGCCAGTTGAGCTGCAGCAGGCCTTCGATCAGTTCCGGTTGCTGTTCGTCGAGCAGGAAGCGGTCGGCCAGATCCAGATCGATCGCATCGCGCCCATTCATGTGCGCACCGGTCAGGCCGAGGAACAAACCGAGCTTGCCCGGCAGCCGCGCGAGAAACCAACTGGCGCCGACATCCGGATACAGACCAATGGTGATTTCCGGCATCGCCAAACGGCTGCTCGGCGTGACGATCCGCGTGCTCGCGCCTTGCAACAGGCCCATACCGCCGCCCAGCACATAACCGTGGCCCCAGCAGATCAGCGGTTTCGGATAAGTATGCAGGTTGTAATCCAATCGATATTCCGCGCTGAAAAACTGCGCGGCCAGCGGCGGCACTTCTCCGGGGTGGGCACGGCAGGCTTCAACCAGGCTGCGCACTTCACCGCCGGCGCAGAACGCCTTGGCACCATTGCCGCGTAACAGTACGCAGACGATTTGGTCATCCTTGGCCCAGGCGTCGAGTTTGTCGCTCAGGGCGTTGATCATCGGCAGGGACAGCGCGTTCAGCGACTTTTCAGCATCCAGGCTGGCGATACCGATGCGGGCGCCGTCGGTGCCGGTGAGTTCTTCGAAGTGCAGATTCATCGTGACCTCGATCGGGAATTTGAACGATCAGTATGATCGTTGTGGGGGAAAGTGCCGGATCTGCGTCAGATCAATTGACAAGCGTGGTCGGCTT
>NZ_JBIVJB010000006.1:103364-125195 GCF_044750025.1 Pseudomonas sp. NPDC088885
CGACCGTATCAAACTCGAACCGAGCTGGAAGGAGGCACTGCGTGCTGAGTTCGACCAGCCCTACATGACAGAGTTGCGCAATTTTCTGCAGCAGGAGCGGGCGGCCGGCAAGGAAATCTACCCGCCGGGGCCGATGATTTTCAATGCCTTGAACTCGACGCCGCTGGAAAAAGTGAAGGTGGTGATCCTCGGCCAGGATCCGTATCACGGCCCGGGTCAGGCCCATGGCCTGTGCTTCTCGGTGCAACCGGGCGTGCCGGCGCCGCCGTCGCTGGTCAACATCTATAAAGAGTTGAAACGCGACCTGAACATCGATATTCCCACTCACGGCTACCTGCAGAGCTGGGCCGATCAGGGCGTGTTGATGATCAACACGACGATGACCGTCGAACGCGCCAACGCCAATGCGCACAAGGACAAGGGCTGGCAGTTTTTCACTGACCGGATCATTGAACTGGTCAGCGAGCGCCAACCGCATCTGGTGTTCATGCTCTGGGGCGCGCATGCGCAGAGCAAGCAGAAGCTGATCGACGCGACCAAGCACCTGGTACTGACGTCAGTGCATCCGTCGCCGTTGTCGGCTTATCGCGGGTTTTTGGGTTGCGGGCACTTTAGCCGGACTAACAAGTTTCTTGAGCAGAATGGCGAAACGCCGATTGAGTGGCGCTTGCCGCCTGTCGCGTAATCTCGTTCCCACGCTCTGCGTGGGAATGCCTCAATGGACGCTCTGCGTCCGCTTGGGACGCGGAGCGTCCCGGGCTGCATTCCCACGCAGAGCGTGGGAACGATCATGTGGGAGCGAGCTTGCTCGCGAAAAGGGCGACGCGGTCTTACTCCGGACTACGATTCCAGTACTTGAACAACGGCTCCGCCAGAAACAGCACAAACAACAACCGCATCACCTGCATCGCCGTCACCAGCGGCACTGACAACTGCAGCGTTTCCGCCGTCAGACTCATTTCGGCAATCCCACCGGGCATCATGCCCAGCGTCAGCGAACGCAGATCCAGATGCGTCAGCGCACTCAACCCCAACGCTGCCAACGACGCGATCAACATGGTCAGCGCCGTGCCAATCAACGTCCGCCCCATGAATGAAGGCGCACGCCGGAAGAACTGCCGGTTGAAGTGGCAACCCAAGCCACTACCAATCAACCACTGGCCAATCTGACTGCCACCATCCGGCAAACCGATGTGCAAATCCCAGGCAATGCTCACCGCCGCACTCACCAGCAACGGCCCGAACAACCACGGATTGGGTTGGCGCAAACGCTGCCAAAGCCAAGCGAGTAAAGCGCCCGCCGGAAACAGAATCGCCAGCCAGCGCCAATCGACGCTGCCAGCGTGAGAAATCGGGTTGCCGTCACCGAGCAAATACTTGAACGCCGCCGGCACGCACAGCACCACCACCAACACCCGCAAACTTTGCCCCGCCGCCACATGGCTAAGCATCGCGCCATTGCGCGCACCAAGGTTGACCATCTCGCCGGAACCGCCGGGCATGCTCGAGAAAAACGCCGTGGCGCGATCCTCACCGGTGCGGCGCATCAACCACACGCCAACCACCGCCGACACACTGGTGACCAGCGCACCGAAGAAGATCAAGCCGAAATGACTGAGCACCTGCTCCATCACCACCGGGGTGAAGTGCAGCCCGATGCCAATCCCGACGATCCACTGACCACACTTGCGGCCGCCAGGAATCTCGGTGAGTTGCCACGGGGTCAGGCAGCGCACGAGGATGATCGCCAGCAACGAGCCGACCATCCACGGCAGTGGCCAGCCGATCTGGCTGGCGAGGTAACCGCCGAGCAGACCGACCAGCGGGGTTCCCCACCAGGATTTCAGTGAGGCGCGATCAAACATCGGCAATGGCGCGACGCGCGACCGAACGTTTGCGCCAGATGCGGATCAGCGGGAAGGCCAGCATCAGCGCAGTCAGCACCCAGACACCGAAGGTGATCGGGCTCGACCAGAGGATCTCCAGTGCGCCATTAGAGATCGACAACGCACGACGCAGGTTCTGCTCCATCAGACCGCCGAGGATGAAGCCCAGCAGTACCGGCGACAACGGGAAGTCGAGCTTGCGCAGGATGTAACCGAAGATGCCGATGCCGACCATCAGGAACAGGTCGAACGTAGTGGCGTGCACCGCGTAAACGCCGATCCCGGTGATGATCGCGATCACCGGCACCAGTGCCCAGTTCGGCACGGCAAGGATGCGGGTGAAGATACGGATCATCGGGATGTTGAGGATCACCAGCATGATGTTGGCAATGAACAACGAGGCGATCAGGCCCCAGACGATGTCCGGTTGTTGCTGGAACAGCAGCGGGCCCGGGGTGATGTTGTACAGCGACAGGGCGCCGATCATCACCGCCGTGGTGCCCGAACCTGGCACACCCAACGTCAGCATCGGCACCAAAGCACCACAAGCCGACGCACCGATAGCGGTTTCCGGAGCGGCGAGGCCACGGGCATCACCCTGACCGAATTTGCCGCTGGCACCGGCGATGCGTTTTTCGGTCATGTACGCCACGGCGCTGGCCAGCGTCGCGCCGGCACCCGGCAACACGCCCATGATGAAACCAAGCAGGCCGCAGCGAATGTTCACCACGAACACCGACGAGGCTTCCTTGAAGTTGAACATCATGCGCCCGGTGGCTTTCACCGCTTCCTGACCGCGATGAGTTTTCTCCAGCAGCAACAGAATCTCGCTGATCGAAAACAGGCCCAGCACCAGCACGACGAATTGAATGCCGTCAGTCAGGTGAATGTTGTCGCCGGTAAAGCGGTACACGCCGCTGTTGGCGTCGATGCCGACACTCGACAGGAACAGTCCGATCAACGCCGCAATGAAGGTTTTCAACGGTCGATCACCGGCCATGCCGCCGAGACAGACAATCGCAAACACCATCAACACGAAGTATTCCGCCGGGCCGAAGGCTATCGCCCATTTCGCCAGGAGCGGGGCGAACAGCACCATGCCGCAAGTGGCGATAAATGCACCGATGAACGAACTCCACGCCGACAACGACAGCGCTACACCGGCCAGACCTTTGCGGGCCATCGGGTAACCGTCGAGGGTGGTCATCACGGTCGATGCTTCGCCCGGAATATTCAGCAAAATAGAGCTGATCCGGCCGCCGTATTCGCAGCCCAGATACACCGCTGCCAACAGAATCAACGCCGACTCTGGTGGCAAGCCGAGCGCAAATGCGATCGGAATCAGCAGTGCCACGCCATTGATCGGGCCGAGGCCCGGGAGCAAGCCAACGACAGTGCCGATCAGCGTGCCGCACAGCGCGGTGACCAGGTTGTACGGGCTCAGCGCGACGCCGAAGCCTTGGCCCAAATAACCGAGGGTATCCATATCAGTTCTCCAGCACGTCGAGCAGGCCAAGGGGCAGCGGAACGTCCATCACACGGTCGAACAGCAGGTACAGACCGATGGCCATCAGCGTGGTGACTACGATGCTCGGCATCCAGCGACCGCCATACAGGCGCGCCATCGGAATGCCGATGAGGATGCTGCTGAGGATGAAACCCAGCGGTTCGAACAGACCGGCGAACACCAGCAGCAGGGCGACGCAGATAGCAATCTTGGTCAGGGTTTCGCGATCCAGTGGCGGCTCGTCCTCGCTGTGTTTGATCGGTGCCGGGCGAAACACCATGTACAACAGTGCCGCGCCCATCAGACCGAGCATCAGCAGCGGGAAGGCGCGCGGCCCGACCGGTTCGTAGGAAAAAGCCGCTTGGTACGGCCATGCCATCAGTGCCAGGCCGACACAGACCAGCAACAGCACCGAGGCGAAAATGCGTTGAATAAGCATGGGAGCTCCTGTGCCGCGTTCCCGCAATCGGGAACGCAGCCGCTAGACAGAGGCGATCACTGGATCAGGCCGAACTCTTTGGCCAGCACTTTGTAGTCGGCAACTTGCTTCTTCACGTAGGTGTCCAGCTCCGGGCCAGTCATGGCGAACGGGAACAGTTCACGCTGATCGCGCAGCTTGGCGAACTCGTCGGAGGCCAGCAGTTTGTCGAACGAGTCTTTCCACCAGGCGTAGTCTTCGTCGCTGACTTTTGGCCCCAGGTAGAACCCGCGCACCACCGGCCAGACGATGTCGTAGCCTTGTTCGCGAGCGGTCGGGATGTCTTTCATTTCCGGCTCGTCGAGGCGCTTGTCGGAGAACACCGCGAGCAAACGCATGTCGCCGCTCTGGATGTGCGGCATGGAGTCGGAGATGTCGGTACTGCCGACCTGGATGTGGCCGCCGAGCAGGGCGGTAGCGATTTCGCCACCACCTTCGAGGGCGACGTAACGCAACTCACGCGGGTTGATCCCGGCTGCCTTGGCGATCAGCGCGGTTTGCATCCAGTCCTGGCTGCCGACGGTGCCGCCGGAACCGATCACCACCGAGCCTGGATCTTTCTTCAGCGCTTGAACGAGATCGTCGAGGGTCTTGTAGGGAGAATCGTTTTTCACTGCGATGGCGCCGTAGCTGGTGCCGACGGCTGCCAGCCAACGCACGTTGGTTTCATCGAAACGACCAAACTTGCCTTGCGCCAGGTTCAGCAACGAACCGCTCGACCACGCGACCAGCGTGCCGGCATCGGCCGGACGCTGAGCGACCACCGCGTTGTACGCCACCGCGCCGACACCGCCGGGCATGTAGGTCACGCGCATCGGTTTGCTCAGCAGTTTCTGGTTGACCAGTGCGCTCTGCACCAGTTTGCAGGTCAGGTCAAAACCACCGCCGGGCGAGGCCGGGGCGATACACTCCGGACGTTTCGGTTCGGCCATCAACTGCCCGGCCACCAGCATCATGCCGGCCGCTAAAGCAACTTTACGCAGTGAAAAATTCATTGGTCTCTCCACAGATTTCTTGTTGTAAGGGCTTTTTGTGTAGGAGCTGCCGAAGGCTGCGATCTTTTGATCTTTTGATCTTTTGATCTTTTGATCTTTTGATCTTTTGATCTTTTGATCTTTTGATCTTCCGATCACAGCGCCAAGGCATTTCAATCAATTACCAAAGAGCAACGCTATAGCTCACCAGCAACCGCACCTCATCCGCATCGCGAGCCGAGTAATTGGAACGGTAAGTGGCATTCCTCAAACGCACGGCGACATCCTTCAAAGCGCCGCTTTGTACTACATATTTGATCTCGGTGTTGCGCTCCCACTCTTTGCCTTCCTCGCCGGTCTTGAGCTTGATGTTGTCACCGCTCAAGTAGCGGCTCATGAAGGTCAGGCCGGGGATGCCGAGTTTGGCGAAGTCGAAGTCGTAACGTGCCTGCCAGGAGCGTTCTTCCGCGCCGGCGAAGTCGTTGATCTGCACGAAGTTGACCAGATACGGGTCGCTGCCATCGACGTACGGGAACGCACTATCGCCGGACATGTGTTGATAACCGGCGCTGAACTTGTGCCCGCTCAACGCATAGCTGACCAGACCGTTGAGCGAGCGGTTGTCGATCTCGCCACCACGGGCCGCGCCCTGATCATCACTGACGGCGAAACGCAGATCAGTGGCGAACGTGCCCGGGCCCATCGGCCGCGAGGCGACCAGGCCGAAGAAGTGCTGGTTGTAGACTTCGTCGAGTTGCGCGAAGTGGTAACTGCCGGTGATCTTGTCGGTGAACTTGTAATCGACGCCGCCAAAGTCGAAGTGCTTGCCGGCAGCGGTACCGGCGAAACGGCTGTTCTTGTTGTTAAGGGCGATGTCCTCGAAATCGGTGCTGTCGCGATCCTTGGCTTTCTCCAGTCGGCCACCGGTGAAGGTCAGGTTCTTGATCTCTTTGGAGGTCAGCAAACCGCCTTCAAAGGTTTGCGGCAGGATGCGTCCGTCGTTCGGTTTGAGGATCGGTAGCTCAGGAATCAGGCTGCCGATTTTCAGTTCGGTGGCGGAGATTTTCACTTTGCCGGTCAGGCCGAGCTTGGAGTATTCGTCCGCCGCGCGTCCGTCATCGTGGGTCGGCAGCAGGCCGGTGCCGGTGCGATCCGGGCTGGAATCGAGTTTGACGCCGAGCATGCCCAGCGCGTCGACACCAAAACCGACGGTGCCATCGGTGTATCCCGATTGCAGATTGAGCATGAAACCCTGGGCCCATTCGTCACGCTTGGATTGCTGGGCGCTGGTGCCATCGCGGAAGTCGCGGTTGAAATACATGTTGCGGGTTTCGAAGGTGGCGCTGCTGTCTTCAATGAAGTCGGCAAAACTCAGCGGCGAAAAACCGGCAAGGGCGGCGGCACTGGCGAGGGCGGTGTGGCTGAAACGGGAAGGGCGAACAGGCGTGGACGCCTGAGGCTGCATGGACGGCATGCGGGTGTACTCCGTTTATTGTTCTTATTGGTCGAAAACGCTTCGTGGCGTTTTTCGTATCGCTGTGTGGCAGCAGCGACGGCAGTCGGGACTGTCCGTGCGCCGACTCTAACCGGCTAACCTTTCACTAACCTTTCAGCTGACTTTCACGGTTTTCGGGCTTCACAGCGGCGGTTGCGGCTGTAAACTCCGCGGCAAAGAGTGGCGTCGGCCATCCCTGAACGAGGTAAAAATCCATGCGTGTCCTGCTCGTCGAAGACCATTTGCAACTGGCCGAAAGTGTTGCCCAGGCGCTCAAGAGCACCGGTCTGACCGTGGACGTGTTGCACGATGGCGTGGCCGCTGATCTGGCCTTGAGCAGCGAGGAATACGCCGTGGCGATCCTCGATGTCGGCCTGCCGCGCATGGACGGTTTTGAAGTGCTGGCGCGGTTGCGCGCACGCGGGAAAAACCTGCCGGTACTGATGCTGACCGCGCGCAGTGATGTGAAAGATCGCGTGCACGGTCTCAATCTCGGCGCTGACGATTACCTCGCCAAACCGTTCGAACTGACTGAGCTGGAAGCGCGGGTCAAAGCCTTGCTGCGACGCAGTGTGCTCGGTGGCGAACGCCAGCAGCGCTGCGGTGTGCTGGCCTATGATCTCGACACGCGACGCTTCAGCCTCGGCGAAGAATTGCTGACGCTGACCTCCCGCGAGCAAGCCGTACTGGAAGCGCTGATCGCCCGACCGGGCCGCGTGATGAGCAAGGAACAATTGGCCGCGCAGGTGTTCGGTCTCGACGAAGAAGCCAGCCCCGACGCCATCGAAATCTACGTGCATCGCTTGCGCAAAAAACTCGATGGTCAACCCGTAGCGATCGTCACCTTCCGTGGCCTCGGTTACCTGCTGGAAAGCCGCGATGCATAAGCCCAGCAGCCTGCGCTGGCGGTTGCTGTGGAACCTCGCGTTGTTGCTGGTGGTGTTGATGCTCGCCAGCGGATTGAGCGCTTACTGGAACGGTCGCGAAGCCGCCGACACTGCCTACGACCGCACGCTGCTGGCCTCGGCGCGCACCATCGCCGCAGGGTTGTCGCAACGCGATGGCAGCCTCAGTGCCGATGTGCCTTACGTGGCCCTCGATACCTTCGCCTACGACAGCGCCGGGCGCATTTATTATCAGGTCAACGACATCCATCAGAAGCTGATTTCCGGTTATGAAAATCTGCCAGGCCCGCCACCGGGCACGCCTCGAACTGACAGTTATCCGGCGCTGGCACGTTTTTACAACGCCACCTACAAAGGCCAAAACGTACGCGTGGTCAGCCTGCTGAAAGCCGTTACCGAACCGAACATGAACGGCATGGCGGAAATCCGTGTCGCCGAAACCGACGAGGCGCGCGTAAGCATGGCGCGCAGTCTGGCCGCCGATACGTTGCTGCGTCTGGGCATGTTGGCGATTGGCGCGTTGTTGTTGGTCTGGTTTGCTGTCAGTGCGGCGTTGCGCCCGCTGGAGCGTTTGCGCACGGCGGTGGAAGAGCGTCAGCCCGATGATTTGCGGCCATTGCCGCTGGTGGAAGTGCAGCATGAGTTGTGGCCGTTGGTGCGCGGGCTCAACCATTTCACCGAGCGGTTGCGCGTGCAGTTCGAGCGTCAGGCCCAGTTCATTGCCGATGCCGCGCATGAGTTGCGCACACCGTTGGCCGCGTTGAAGGCGAGGCTTGAATTGGGCCTGCGCTCGAACGAGCCCGAGACGTGGCGCGCGACGTTGGAATCTTCAGCGCAAAGCACCGATCGCCTGACGCATCTGGCCAACCAGTTGCTGTCGCTGGCGCGTGTTGAAAACGGTGCGCGGGCGATTGCCGAGGGGGGCGCGCAGTTACTCGATCTGAGCCAGTTGGCCCGCGAATTGGGCATGGCCATGGCGCCGCTGGCGCACAAACGCGGGGTTGCGTTGGCATTGGAAGCGGACGAGCCGGTGTGGTTGCGCGGTGAGCCGACGTTGCTCAATGAGTTGCTGAGCAATCTGGTGGATAACGCCTTGGCGCACACACCGCCGGGCGGCAATGTGATTCTGCGCGTGACAGCGCCGGCAGTGCTTGAGGTTGAAGACGACGGGCCGGGGATTCCGCTGGAAGAGCGTGATCGCGTATTTGAGCGGTTTTACCGGCGTAATCAGCAGGTGGCCGGGTCAGGGTTGGGACTGGCGATTGTCGGCGAGATTTGCCGGGCGCATCTGGCGCAGATCAGTCTGCATGATGGCGAGGAGGCGGGGTTGAAGGTGCGGGTGAGTTTTGTTGCCGGGTGATTGCGGCGCCTTTGATGGCCTCTTCGCGAGCAGGCTCACTCCTACATTGGAATGCGGTCTCCTGTAGGAGTGAGCCTGCTCGCGATGGCTTCACCAAGGTTTCAGATCAGTAAAACATCGACCGCGATTCTTCCAGATCCACGCACAGCGCTCTGTTCTCCGGATCAATCCCCAACTTCCTGAACGCAGGCACACTCGCCAGATCAATCCGCGCAAACGGATGGTCGGTGCCTTTACGGCAATGCAGATTCGCCACCTGCACCAGATCGACATAATCAATCTGCGTCGAATCGCGTTTGAAATCCTGATAACGCCCCGGCAATTCCACCAGCCGTTCCGGAAACTCCCAGACCCGCAGCAATTTGTCACCGAGCAACGGATGAATGCGGTCGATCACATGGTTGAGGCTGACCGGATCCGACAGCAACTCATAGTGATCTTCGGCGTAAGTCAGAATCGGCAGCACACCAATCTGATGCACCAGCCCGCCCAGCGCTGCCTGATCCGGCTTGAGCTGGGTGTAGCGGCGGCACAGCGCGTAGCTGACTCCGGCGATTTCCAGACTGCTGCGCCAGACTTCGCGCATCTTCTGTTCGACCACTTCGGAGCGGGCGTGGAAAATCTGCTCCATCACCAGACCGATCGCCAGGTTGCTGCTGTAGTTGATGCCCAGCCGCGTGATCGCGGTGTGCAGGTCGGTGACTTCCTGCGCGGCGCGCAGTAGCGGGCTGTTGACCACTTTGATCAGGCGCGCCGACAGTGCGGTGTCGCGACCGATGACTTTGCTCAGGTCGCTGACACTGATTTCCGGATCTTCGGCAGCCTTGCGAATTTGCAGGGCCACTTCCGGCAACGTTGGCAGAACCAGGTCATCGTTATCGATGGCCTCAACCAAATCCCGTTGGACCTTTTCCGCCAGTTCGCTCATTTGGACTCTCTAGGGTGTTGCAACCAGGCTGCGATCAACGCTGGATTTCGCGGTCGCGATCCAGTTCGTAGGGCAAATCGAGCACTTGCAACGCAGGCCCTTCAAGGCTGCCCAGATGCAGATCGCCCGCTTCGGCAGCTTCGGCCTGCAGCACCGCCAGGAGTTCAATGTTTTGCTCGGCGTTGGCGGCCAGCACCACTTCACCGATGGAGCTGTTGTGGCTCGGAGCGAACAGCTGTGTGCCAGGCTCTGGCAGTTCGCTCGCGTCTAGGCTCAAGCGATACAGGCGACGTTTTAGTTTGCCGAGGTACTGCATGCGCGCGACGATTTCCTGGCCGGTGTAGCAGCCTTTCTTGAAGCTCACGCCACCGACGGCTTGCAGATTGAGCATCTGCGGAATGAACAGCTCACGGGTGCTCGGCATGACCTGACCGATGCCGGCGCGGATCTGGCCCAGCAGCCATTGATTCAATGCGGCTTCTGGCAGTGCGGCGGACAGTCTGGTTTTGATTGCATCGGCTTGATCGGCCGGTACCCACAGTTCCGCGCGATCCGGCGAGACGCGAATCGCGACCAAGCCGTCGTTGCGCACGACGCTGTCGGTTTCTGCCGGCAAGTCCAGACCAAGGCTGCTCAGGGTAGCGTCAGCGTGCGCCAGACCAAAACGCACCCAGGCGGCGCTTTCGTCGTTCAGTTTCGATTTGGAGAACACCGCGTATTTTTCCAGATCGGCCAATTGCGGCTCGAGCAACTCGCTGGCCATCGCCAGCACCACGCCGTCACCTTCGAGCAGAATGCGGAAACTCGACTGCATTCGGCCTTTCTGCGTGCAGCGCGCGCCAAGGCTGGCCTTGGTGTCACTGAGGTAATTGAGGTTGCAGGTCAGCTGGCCTTGCAGGAATTTTCCGGCATCCGCGCCGCGAACCGCGAGAACGCCTTCATGAGACAGGGTGCAGAAAAAAGCAGAATCGGCCATGGGTCTTCGCAGGGTAAAAAGTCTGGGGCACATCATAAGGGTGCGTTGTTGAAATGGGTAGTTGATAAAGGATCGGTGGTGCCCGACCAAAGCCGACTGTGCGACCCGCTTGGGGGCTGTATACTTGCCGCCAAATTTGAGGAGGGCCCCATGGTCGAACAAGTTGAACTGAATCGCCTCTTTTGGCACAGCCGTCGCGGCATGCTTGAGCTTGACGTGTTGCTGGTGCCGTTCGTGAAGGAGGTCTACGCGACGTTGAATCAGGTGGATCGCGATCTGTATGTGCGTCTGCTGACGTGCGAGGATCAGGACATGTTCGGCTGGTTCATGGAGCGCAGCGAGTCTGAAGATCCGGAACTGCAGCGCATGGTTCGCATGATCCTGGATCGTGTCCAGCCCAAGTAATACGTTCGAATGCCGCTGGCATGCCTCACGGCAGTTGCTGGCGGCGTATCTGTTGGCCCAGGCGTTCGCACTGGGTGCTTTGTTTCTTCTATCTATTCCACTCTGGGCCCATCTGCTCGGGGCTTCTGCTTGTCTGCTGCATGGCGTTTGGGTGTTGCCACGGCAGATTCTGCTGAGTCATCCACGAGCATTCTGCGGATTGCGCCGTGATGCCGATGGCTGGCAATTGTGGAATCGTGCGGATGGCTGGCAAGCGGTGCAACTGCGCCCGGACAGTCTGGCGCTGCCATTGATCGTGGTGCTGCGCTTTCGTTTGCGCGGCGAGTGGCGGGTCAGATCGATCTGTGTGCCGCGAGATTCGCAGGTCGCCGATGTGCATCGACGCCTGCGAGTGCGGCTCAAGTTCAGCCGGCGTAGGTGGGCGGTATCAGAATAGTGTCGAGCGCTTCGGGCAGCAGGTTCGGGTAGTCGAGGGTGTAATGCAGACCGCGACTTTCCTTGCGCTCCATGGCTGAGCTGATCATCAATTCCGCCACTTGCGCCAGATTGCGCAGCTCGATCAGGTCACGGCTGACTTTATAGTTGCTGTAGAACTCGTCGATCTCGTCCAGCAGCAAACGCACGCGGTGCTGCGCCCGTTGCAGACGCTTGTTGGTGCGCACGATGCCGACGTAGTCCCACATGAACCGGCGCAGCTCATCCCAGTTGTGCGCAATGATCACGTCTTCGTCGGAGTCAGTGACCTGGCTGGCATCCCAGACGGGCAGGGCGCTTGGCGCATCGATATCGTCGAGTTGCGCAAGAATGTCCGCCGCCGCCGAACGGGCATAGACGAAGCATTCCAGCAGCGAGTTGCTGGCCATGCGGTTGGCGCCGTGCAGGCCGGTGAAGCTGGTTTCGCCGATCGCATACAAACCTGGCACATCGGTGCGGCCTTGCTGATCGACCATCACGCCGCCACAGGTGTAATGCGCGGCGGGGACGACCGGGATGGGCTGTTTAGTGATGTCGATGCCGAACCCGAGGCAGCGCTCATACACAGTCGGGAAGTGGCTTTTGATGAATTCTTCGGGTTTGTGGCTGATGTCGAGATAGACGCAGTCGACGCCCAGACGCTTCATTTCATGGTCGATGGCGCGGGCAACGATGTCGCGCGGGGCCAGTTCGGCGCGTTTGTCGAAGCGATACATGAAGCGTTCGCCGTTGGGCAGCTTCAGATGGGCGCCTTCGCCACGCAGGGCTTCGGTAATAAGGAAGCTTTTCGCTTGCGGGTGATACAGGCAGGTCGGGTGAAACTGGTTGAATTCCAGATTCGCCACGCGGCAGCCCGAACGCCAGGCCATGGCGATGCCGTCGCCGCAAGCGCCGTCAGGGTTACTGGTGTAGAGGTAAACCTTGGCGGCGCCGCCCGACGCGAGGATCACGAATCGTGCGCCGTAGGTGTCGACTTCGCCGGTTTTGCGGTTCAGCACATAAGCGCCGAGGCAACGATCGCCGTCCATGCCCAACCGGCGTTCGGTAATCAGATCAACGGCAACCCGCTGTTCGAGCAGTTCGATGTTCGAACGCTCTTTGGCTTGGGCCAGTAAGGTTTTGAAGATGGCTGCGCCGGTGGCGTCAGCGGCATGAATGATGCGCCGATGGCTGTGGCCGCCTTCGCGGGTCAGGTGAAATTCAAATCCACCGTCTTCAGTACCGGACTGTTCGTCGCGGGTGAATGGCACACCTTGGTCGATCAGCCACTGAATGGCTTCACGGCTGTGCTCGACGGTGAAACGCACGGCGTCTTCGTGGCACAGACCGCCGCCGGCGTTCAGGGTGTCGTCGACGTGGGATTCGACAGTATCGGTATCGTCCAGCACAGCGGCAACGCCACCCTGGGCCCAGAAGGTCGAACCGTTGGCGAGATCGCCCTTGCTCAATACGGCAATGCGCAAATGACCCGGCAGGGTCAGCGCGAGACTCAAACCGGCAGCGCCGCTGCCAATGACCAGAACATCATGTTGGAATTGTTGGCTCATTACAGGATTCCGCACAAAGCGACCCGGGTCGGGGGTGGCGCGATTCGCCTGGATCGGCGAGTCAGGTCAGCCACACAGCCCACTAGTATATAGAGGGGTGGGGCGGCACAATAGCCGGGCCTATATGGCATTGTGAAACTACTGTGACGGGAAAAACCGGGTGCTTCGTCGGAAGTTTTTTTCGCCGGTTTTGGGAAAAGACGACTGTATCGGCGCTGAAACAGCCTTTTTCCGCCCAGGGTTGCCCAATGTCGGGTGGGTACGGCTATAAATAATTGGAACTTTTGCCAAAGGCCCAAGATCAATAGTCGGTGCCAGAAACAAGGGACGTGTCGGCTTCAGTGCGGAATCTGCGGTTGGATTCCTGCCCGGCGAAACCGATAACAAGATTATTCGCGCAGCCGGTTCATCCCGTGCTGCGTTTTTCGTGCGTGCCAAATCAGAGCCCGCAGGAAACTTGCCTGGAGGGGGAGAACTTTTGCGAAAAGCCCGAGTCTATGTTTGCAAGTCTGGTCGTTTAGTTATGCAAGTCTCCTTCGGGCTTATCGAGGAGTGTTCATGCTAACCCAGGAAGAGGATCAGCAGCTGGTCGAGCGCGTTCAACGCGGCGACAAGCGAGCTTTCGATCTGTTGGTGCTGAAATATCAGCACAAGATTCTCGGGTTGATCGTGCGTTTTGTGCACGACACCCATGAAGCCCAGGACGTGGCTCAGGAAGCCTTTATCAAGGCGTATCGAGCACTTGGAAACTTTCGCGGCGACAGTGCGTTTTATACGTGGCTGTACCGTATTGCCATTAACACGGCAAAGAACTACCTGGTTTCTCGCGGCCGTCGGCCGCCGGATAGCGATGTAAGTTCAGAGGATGCAGAGTTCTACGACGGCGATCACGGCCTCAAGGATCTCGAGTCACCAGAACGTGCGTTGCTGCGGGATGAGATCGAAGGCACCGTCCATCGAACCATCCAGCAACTGCCAGAGGATTTGCGTACGGCGTTAACTTTACGTGAATTCGATGGTCTGAGTTACGAGGACATTGCGAGCGTCATGCAGTGTCCGGTGGGTACCGTGCGCTCCCGGATTTTCCGCGCTCGGGAGGCCATCGATAAAGCCCTGCAGCCGTTGTTGCAGGAAAACTGAGACAGCGGCGATAGCCAAGAGAGGAACGCCATGAGTCGTGAAGCCCTGCAGGAATCGCTGTCCGCAGTGATGGATAACGAAGCGGACGAACTGGAATTGCGTCGAGTGATCAATGCACTTGATGACGTCGAAACCCGTGAGACCTGGGCTCGTTACCAGATCGCTCGGGCAGCCATGCACAAGGATCTGCTGCTACCACGTCTGGACATCGCTGCGGCAGTGTCTGCTGCGCTGGAAGACGAAACGGCTCCGGCCAAAGTATCCCGCAGCCCATGGCGCAACCTTGGCCGTCTGGCTGTTGCAGCCTCGGTAACTGTTGCCGTTCTGGCCGGTGTTCGTCTGTACAACCAGGACGAAATCGCTGGTGTTGAACTGGCTCAGCAAAGCAACCAGACAACCCTGGCCACCCCTCAGGTGAAAGGCCCGGCTGTTCTGGCAGGCTACAGCGAGAGCTCGGAAGCCACTGGCCCTATGGCCAACGGCGTACTGCAAGGTCAGCCAGGCTGGCACGATCAGCGTCTGCCAGGTTACCTGCGTCAGCACGCTCAGCAGGCTGCATTGAAAGGTACTGAAAGCGCGTTGCCATACGCACGTGCCGCAAGCCTGGAAAACCGTTAAGGAGGATCATGCGCGCCATACCTCTACTTTCGCTTCTGCTCAGTGGCTGGTTCATTGTTCCAGCCCATGCCGATGAGGCCCAGGACTGGTTGACCCGTCTGGGCCAGGCCGAGCAGCAGCAAAGCTTTCACGGTACTTTTATTTACGAGCGTAACGGTAGTTTTTCTACCCACAACATCTGGCATCGCGTCCAGAACGGTCAAGTCCGCGAGCGTTTGCTCCAGCTCGACGGCTCGGCTCAGGAAGTCGTGCGCATTGATGGACACACTCAATGCGTCAGCGGCACCCTGATCGCGGGGCTGGGGGATTCTCCCAACTCGACCGCTCGTGCCCTGGATCCTAAAAAGCTGAAAAACTGGTATGACCTTGCTGTCATCGGCAAGTCGCGTGTGGCCGGTCGCGATGCAGTGATCGTTTCACTGACGCCTCGTGACCAGCACCGTTACGGTTTTGAATTGCATCTGGATAAGCAGACGGGCCTGCCGCTCAAGTCATTGCTGTTGAATGACAAGGGTCAGTTGCTCGAACGTTTCCAGTTCACCAGTCTCGATACCGACGAAGTCCCGTCCGACAAAGACTTGCAAGCCGATGCCGGTTGCAAGGCTGTGACGCTGGACAGCGACAAGGCCTCCGCCGTAAAGACCGCCCAGGTCTGGCGTTCAGACTGGTTGCCGCCAGGTTTCGAACTGACCAGCAGCACCTCGCACAAAGATCCGCAAACCAAAACACAAGTCAACAGCCTGATGTATGACGATGGCCTGGCACGTTTTTCGGTGTTCCTTGAACCGTTGAACGGCGCGACCGTCACCGACACCCGGACTCAACTGGGCCCGACCGTCGCCGTTTCTCGTCGCCTGACCACACCCGAAGGCGAAATGATGGTGACCGTGGTTGGCGAGATTCCAATCGGCACCGCCGAACGGATCGCCTTGTCGATGCGAAACGACAGTGCCGCCACCAGCAAGCAGTGAGCTGATTCCAGTCACTACCACTTCTTCGTCGAGACGGAGATGAAATGTTTGCTGAGCATTTTCATTTGCAAATAACCCGAAAATTTTTTATAGGTCAGAGCCTCACGGCTCTGGCCTTGTTGTTGTTCCTGGAATAAAAGCGCCAGCCTGTGGTTGCCGGTGATTCTTGTTCCATATCGCTTAAACCTGCTCGTCGTAACGGGAGCTGTATGTCGATACCTAGCTTGAAATCTTATCTGTCCATTTTCGCCACCGTGCTATTGCTCGGTCAGGCGGTGCCTGCTGCGCAAGCGGCCGACCTGCCGGACTTCACGCAACTGGTCGAACAAGCGTCGCCGGCTGTGGTGAACATCAGTACCACGCAGAAACTGCCGGATCGCAAAGTGAACCAGCAGATGCCGGATCTGGAAGGCTTGCCGCCGATGCTGCGCGAGTTCTTCGAGCGCGGCATGCCGCCTCAGCAGCGCTCGCCGGGCGGTGGTGGTCGTCAGCGTGAAGCGACATCGCTGGGCTCAGGCTTCATCATCTCTCCGGATGGCTACATCCTGACCAACAACCATGTGATCGCTGATGCTGACGAGATTCTCGTGCGTCTGGCTGATCGCAGCGAAATGAAAGCCAAGCTGATCGGCACTGACCCGCGTTCCGACGTGGCCCTGCTGAAAATCGAAGGCAAAGACCTGCCAGTACTCAAACTCGGCAAATCCCAGGATCTGAAAGCCGGTCAGTGGGTTGTCGCGATCGGTTCGCCATTCGGCTTTGACCACACCGTGACCCAAGGCATTGTCAGCGCCGTCGGCCGCAGTCTGCCGAACGAAAACTACGTGCCGTTCATCCAGACCGACGTGCCGATCAACCCGGGCAACTCCGGTGGCCCGCTGTTCAACCTGAACGGTGAAGTGGTCGGCATCAACTCGCAGATCTACACCCGTTCCGGTGGCTTCATGGGCGTGTCGTTCGCCATCCCGATCGACGTGGCGATGGACGTTTCCAATCAGCTGAAAAGCGGCGGCAAGGTCAGCCGTGGCTGGTTGGGTGTGGTCATCCAGGAAGTGAACAAGGATCTGGCCGAGTCGTTCGGTCTGGAGAAACCGGCCGGTGCGCTGGTTGCACAGATTCAGGATGACGGCCCGGCAGCCAAGGGCGGCCTGCAAGTCGGCGACGTGATTCTGAGCATGAACGGTCAGCCGATCGTTATGTCTGCTGACCTGCCACACCTGGTTGGCGCACTGAAGGCTGGCGCCAAAGCCAATCTGGAAGTGATTCGTGAAGGCAAGCGCAAGAACGTCGAACTGACCGTTGGCGCCATCCCGGACGAAGACAAAGAACTGGATGCATTGCCGAAGTCTGGCGCTGAAACCACCAGCAACCGTCTCGGTGTTGCCGTGGGCGAGTTGACCGCCGAGCAGAAGAAAACCTACGACCTCAAAGGTGGTGTGGTGATCAAGGAAGTGCAGGACGGCCCAGCTGCCCTGATCGGTCTGCAACCGGGTGACGTCATCACGCACCTGAACAACCAAGCCATCGGCTCCACCAAGGAGTTCGGCGAGATCGCCAAAGCGTTGCCGAAGAATCGTTCGGTGTCGATGCGCGTTCTGCGTCAGGGTCGTGCGAGCTTCATCACCTTCAAACTGGCTGAATAAACCAGCGGCAAGGTGAAAAAGAAACCGCCTCGAAAGAGGCGGTTTTTTTGTGTCCGAAGATTTTGTGTTGCTGGATAAAACTCAGCCCATCATGTCCTTGATCATGCGTTCCTGCTCCATCAGCTCGCGCTGACGGGCATCGATGCGAGACGACAACGGGAAGTTGTTACCCGCCTTACGCTTGGCAAAGTCGAGTTGCTGGATCGCCTGACGGTAATCGCCAACCAGCGCGAAGTATTCGGCGCGAGCCTGATGCAAACCGATGATGTTACCCGACAAACCACGGGTCTCGGCAACTTGGTACCAGACGTCCGGATCGTTCGGGCGCGACTTCAGCAGACCTTCCAGTGCTTTCTCGGCATCGGCCGAGCGATTCTGCTTCAACAGTAAATCTACGCGAACCTGATTCAGCGGATAGTTGCCCGGATACTGCGTGAGCATGCGGTCGACACGCGACTGTGCGTCAGGCAGGCGATTGTTGGTGATGTCCAGATCGACCTGCGCGAGGTTGTAGATGATCTCGTTCGGCGATTTGGCCAGCAGTTGTTTCAGGTTCTCGCGAGCCTCATTCAACTGTCCACCCTTGATCTGCGCGATGGCCAGACCGTAGCGCGCCACATCGTTCTTCGGGTTTTCATCCAGTTGCGCGCGGAAACGCTTGGCGCCAAGGCCCGGGGTTTCTTCGTAGATCAACTGCACGCGTGCTCGGATCAATTGATAGCGCATGGTGTCTTCGATGCCGCCCGGTTTCGCCTGTTCGGCGCGGTTGCGGGTGTCGGCGATACGCGATTCGGTTACCGGGTGAGTCAGCAGAAATTCGGGTGGCTTGGCGTCGAAACGGTACTGACGCATCAAGCGTTCGAACATGGTCGGCATCGAGCGCGGGTCGTAGCCAGCCTTTTCCAGATTGAGGATGCCGATGCGGTCGGCTTCCTGTTCGTTCTGCCGCGAGAACGTGCGTTGCGACTGAATCGCCGCTGCCTGGGTGCCGGCAATCGCGGCGATCCCGGCATCACCGCCACCGGCCGCCGCAATGACGATACCGGCCAGCAGCGCGGCCATCATCGGCACTTGCATGCGCTGCGAGGCTTCGACGCCGCGCGCGAAGTGGCGTTGCGACAAGTGAGCCAATTCGTGCGCGAGTACCGAAGCGTATTCGCCCTCGGTCTGGGCATTGAGGAACAAACCACCGTTGACCCCGACCACGCCACCCGGCGCCGCGAAGGCGTTGAGCTGCGGGCTGTTGATCAGAATGAATTCGAGGCGTCGGTCAGTGACCTGGCTGGTCTCGACCAGTTTGTACACGCTGGACTCGACGTAGTCCTTGAGTTGCGGATCGTTGAGCTGTGAGACCTGGCTGCGCAGCATCGCCAGCCACGCGCGACCGAGTTGGTATTCCTGTTGCGGTGAGACGATGGCAGAACTGGCGTCGCCGAGTGACGGCAGATCGTCGGCAAAGCCTGGTGAGGCGAGCAGGCAAGCGAGCGTCAGCAGGGTAGGGCGCAGAAAAGTCATGCACAAAGCCTTAGAAGACAAAGACCTTACTGTAGCCGGACACCGGGCTTGCGACCAGATATTCTAGGCAGCTCGACTATCTCGACCGGAGTGACGCAATGACTGACGCTGTAGCCCATGACGTGGAACTGGACGCCAGTGGCCTGAATTGTCCGTTGCCGTTGCTCAAGGCGAAAATGGAATTAAATAAACTGCACAGCGGCGCGGTGCTCAAGGTGATCGCCACCGACGCCGGCTCGCAACGCGACTTCCGCACCTTTGCCAAATTGGCCGGTCATACGCTGCTGCTCGAAGAAGACGACGCGGGCGTTTACCGTTACTGGTTGAAAAAAGCCTGAAGCCAACAGCGTAAAACAATCTAAGGATTATTGATGTTCAAAGTGTTACGCGACTGGATTCAGCGCTACTTCTCCGACGAAGAAGCCGTGGTGCTGGCGGTGTTGCTGATTCTTGCCTTCACCGCCGTGCTCACCCTCGGCGGCATGCTCGCGCCGGTGCTGGCGGGGATGGTACTGGCGTATCTGATGCAAGGCCTGGTGGTCACGCTCGAACGCCTGCGCGTGCCGGGCGGCGTAGCCGTGGGATTGGTGTTTGCGTTGTTTATGGGCGTGTTGATGCTGTTTATTGTCGTGGTCATGCCGCTGCTCTGGCATCAGTTGATCACGCTGTTCAACGAACTACCGGGCATGCTTGCCAAGTGGCAGTCGCTGCTGCTGTTGCTGCCGGAGCGCTATCCGCATCTGGTCTCGGACGAGCAAGTGCTGCAAGCCATCGAAGCGGCGCGCGGCGAGATCGGCAAGTTCGGGCAATGGGCGCTGACGTTCTCGCTGTCGAGTTTGCCGCTGCTGGTCAACATCATGATCTATCTGGTGTTGGTGCCGATTCTGGTGTTCTTCTTCCTTAAAGACCGGGCCATGATCGGCGAGTGGGTGCGCGGTTATCTGCCGCGTGAGCGCGCGTTGATTACGCGGGTCGCGCAAGAAATGAACCGGCAAATCGCCAATTACATTCGCGGCAAAGTCATCGAGATCGTGATCTGCGGCGGCGTGACCTACATCGCGTTCGTCGCGCTCGGGCTCAATTACGCGGCGCTGTTGGCGTTGCTGGTCGGGATTTCGGTGGTGGTGCCGTATGTGGGTGCGGTGGTGGTGACGGTGCCGGTGCTGCTGATTGCGCTGTTTCAGTGGGGCTGGAGCGATCAGTTCATCTATTTGATGGCGGTGTACGGGATCATTCAGACACTGGATGGCAACGTGCTGGTGCCGTTGCTGTTTTCCGAGGCGGTCAACTTGCACCCGGTGGCGATTATTTGCGCGGTGCTGTTGTTTGGCGGGTTGTGGGGATTTTGGGGGGTGTTCTTTGCGATTCCGCTGGCGACGCTGTTCAAGGCAGTGTTGGATGCTTGGCCGCGCAAGGAACCGGTGGTGGCGCCGTTGCTTTAGTGATTGATACGGACTGTTCGGTGTGGCTCAGGGCCTCTTCGCGAGCAAGCTCTGCTCCTACAAGGGATGTGGTGATCTTTTGTAGGAGCAAAGCTTGCTTGCGAAGGCGTCAGAGAAGACGCCGCAAAATCATCAGGCCTTGTTCAGTTCCTGAGCAGCAGCCAGAACAGCATCCACATGCCCCGGCACTTTCACACCGCGCCATTCCTGACGCAGCACACCGTCCTTATCAATCAGGAAGGTGCTGCGATCAACGCCCAGGTATTCCTTGCCGTACAGCTTCTTCAACTTGATCACGTCGAACAACTGGCAGACCGCCTCGTCCTTGTCGCTGATCAACTCAAAGGGAAATTCCTGCTTGCCCTTGAAGTTCTCGTGGGACTTCAGGCTGTCGCGCGAAATGCCGAAGACTTCGGTGTTGGCAGCCTTGAACGCTTCATGTTGATCACGAAAGCCCTGACCTTGAGTGGTGCAGCCCGGGGTGCTGTCCTTCGGATAGAAGTAGATCACCACTTGCTTGCCCTTGAGGGCAGACAACTTGACGGTCTGCCCGCTGGTGGCAGGTGCTTCGAAATCGGCAACCGGTTGGTCGATGACAACGGCCATGAAAGCTTCCTTACATTGGGTTCTGTGGGCGCCAAGGCTCGATCAGTGCGTCGAGGTTCATCGCGTCGGAGAAATCGAGGAACTGGTCGCGCAGCCAACTGATCTGGGTGCCGGCCGGCAGGGTCACGGTGAACGTGGCGTTGAGCATGGTGCCGCCGGTCTGGGGCGCCTGATACGTGTCGCAGGTCAGGTTTTCCAGCTCGACGTTGTGATCCATGAAGAACTGGCACAGCTCATTAATGATGTCCGGGCGATACGCCGAACTCACATAAGCCACGTACGGCAGGGCCTGCGGACGATTTTCCAGCGGCGCGCTGCGCACCACGTTGGCGGTGAAAGCGTGTTTCTTCGCCAGGCTCGGCAGACTGCCTTCGAGGCGGGCGAGGGCGTCCCAACTGCCGGTGATCTCGAGGATCAACGCGCTGCACTCGCCATGGCGAGTCAGACGGGAGGTGACCACGGCGCAGCGATTTTCATGGCTGGCGCGGCACAGGACGTTAGTCAGCTCCATGGGGTTGGCGCCGAGGGCACTGATGACAAGGAATTGTTCGCGAACTGTGGGGGTGGACATGCAGCATTCCTAAAGCGATGAGCGGTCGGTAGGTTACGGACGCTGGTGGCCGGGGCGCGCCTGTTCTGGCTGTCCATGCAATAGACCCGGCAAGCGCTCGCGGCTCGCTCCACTATAGCGGGAGCGCGTCGATGCGACGCAGGAACGGGGTCTGGGAGGCCGAAAAGGGAGGCTGGAACCCGGCGTACAAGCTGATCGGTACCGATCAAAGTCTGAAGGGTAGCGAAAAGCGCGGCCAAGGGGAATGGCGGCAGCGCAGTACTTCGCTTGTGCAAGCATCTTGGCGCCAGTACCATTACCGCTCTCTTTTTCCGGCAGGAGCGGTTTCATGATTGCGGGCAGTATGGTGGCACTGGTCACTCCCATGGATGCACAAGGGCGTCTTGACTG
>NZ_JBIVJB010000006.1:125205-126054 GCF_044750025.1 Pseudomonas sp. NPDC088885
CTCAGCAAACTCGTGGACTTCCATCTCAAGAACGGCACCCATGCCATTGTCGCGGTCGGTACTACCGGCGAGTCGGCAACTCTTGATGTAGAAGAACACATCGCCGTCATCAAAGCCGTGGTCAAACAGGTTGCCGGGCGCATCCCGGTCATCGCCGGCACTGGCGCCAACTCGACCCGCGAAGCCGTCGAGCTGACCCGCAACGCCAAAGAAGCCGGCGCCGATGCCTGCCTGCTGGTCGTTCCGTACTACAACAAGCCGACTCAGGAAGGCCTGTACCAGCACTTCAAACACATTGCTGAATCGGTCGACATTCCACAGATTCTCTACAACGTTCCGGGCCGCACGTCGTGCGACATGCAGGCCGAGACCGTGATTCGCCTGTCCACCGTGCCGAACATCATCGGTATCAAGGAAGCCACCGGCGATCTGAAACGCGCCAAAGCGATCATCGATGGTGTGAGCAGAGATTTCATCGTGCTGTCCGGCGATGATCCAACCGCCGTTGAACTGATCCTGCTGGGTGGTAAAGGCAACATTTCCGTGACCGCCAACGTCGCGCCGCGCGAAATGGCCGATCTGTGTGAGGCCGCGCTGAAAGGCGACGCCGACACCGCACGGGCCATCAACGAAAAACTGATGCCGCTGCACAAAGACCTGTTCATCGAAGCCAACCCGATTCCGGTGAAGTGGGCTTTGGTTGAAATGGGCCTGATGCACGAAGGCATCCGCTTGCCGCTGACCTGGCTGAGCACACCTTGTCATGAAACGCTGCGCTCGGCCCTGCGCCAGTGCAGCGTCCTGGTTTAATTGAGGAAGTACAACGCATGAAGCGAATGGCCGGACTTT